>NZ_LVJN01000014.1 GCF_002109495.1 Magnetofaba australis IT-1 | reverse complement strand
GCCTACAGCGACAATGACAGGGGTCTCTGATGTGGGATTCATAAGCCGCTTCTGAGGAAAAGAGGTTTGATCTAATTTAGCGTGTGGAAATGAAGATTACGTGCATAGTTTATGAAGTGTCTGCATCGGAATGCTGCACAAATATATTTTATTATGGCATGGTTCAATGGATAGGGCAATGAATCACAAATTGCCGATCGCTTTGCGTGGCAACTATTCAGACCCCCAACACCTCTCGCTGCCCAGCCCACTCAACCGGCAAGGTCTTCATCAGGCTGCTAAGAGCAGGAGGCTTTTTGACTGAACCCCAACCATACGGCGGGGAATGATTTTGATTTTGTGACTCATTTTATGATGTGTGGATTTCAGCCCCACTCTCGTGACAGCGCGCTGTATTTCTCCCCGCTTCCTTGGCGGCGTAGAGCGCGGTGTCGGCGTTTTTCACTAACTCGGCCTTGTCTTGAGCGTGAACTGGGAAACAAGCAACGCCAACACTGGTGCCGATCTGGACAATGACATCGCCCAAATCAAACGGATCACAGAGGGCCTCAACATATTTATTGGCAACGATCATGGCATCTTCAGGCTGTGTGACGCCGTTTAAGATGACAGCAAACTCGTCACCCCCAAGGCGGGCGACGGTATCGACTTCGCGCACATGCTCGTTCAACCGTTTTGCTACAGCAATCAGCAATGCGTCGCCAGCAGGGTGGCCATATGTGTCGTTGACAGGCTTGAACTTGTCGAGATCGAGCATCAGAAGGCAGACGTTGTGACCGTGGCGTTTTGATTGCTTGAGAGCATCGTCAAGTTTCTGATCAAACGCTGGGCGATTCGACAAGCCAGTAAGAGCGTCTGTCATCGCCATGTGGCGAATTTGCTCTTCTGCTAGCTTTTGCTCAGTGATATCCGTTCGGATAGAGACGAAGCGTTGGGGCTGTTTTTGTTCATCGAGGAAGGGGACGATAGTCGCATTTACCCAATAGAGGTCACCATCTTTTTTGCGATTGCAGACCTCACCATGCCAAACATCGCCCTTGATAATGGTATCCCAGAGATTTTTGAAGAACTCTTTCGGATGCGTTCCAGAGTTGACGATGCGATGGTCGTGCCCCATGAGCTCCTCACGAGGGTATCCAGAAACTTCACAGAACAGATCATTGATGTAAGTAATCCGTCCTTTTGGGTCAGCAATGCTGACAATGGCATGCTGGTCCAGCGCAAATTTCTGGAAACCGACTTCCCTCTCAGCTAGCTTGCGTTGTGTGATGTCCGTTCGTATAGATATGAATTTTATGGGGTCCCCATCGGAATCCAGGAACGGAACAATCGTGGCGTGGACCCAGTAGAAACTCCCGTCTTTCCGCTTGTTGCACACTTCACTGTGCCAAGTATTCCCCTTCAATATTGTATCCCACATTTCTTTGTAGAAAGAAGTGGGATGGATACCGGATTTCACAATTCTGTGGTTTTGGCCAATCAGCTCTTCTCGAGAGTAGCCAGAAACCTCACAAAACAGATCGTTCACATATGTGATCAATCCCTCAGAATTTGATTCGGTAACAATGGCGTGTTGATCGAGTGCATATTTTTGGAAATTCAGTTCTTTGAGGAGGCGGGACTGATTCTCCTGATACTGTTTTTGCTCTGTCACGTCAGCAACAATGCCAATCATCCTCAGAGCTTTGCCCTGAGCGTCTCTTTTCGCTACGCGACCAACGCTATTGACCCAGCGCAATTCGCCGTTCTTAGTAAAGATCCTAAATTCAAGATTGTAATCCTGTGTTTCACCAGAACGGATGCGCTGGCCAGACGTGACGACGAGTTCACGGTCTTGTTCATGAACCTGCTCCAGCCACGTATCTCGGTCATGAGCTTCTGTGCTGCTGAGGCCGTATATTTCCTTTTCCCGATCGCTTGAGAAATGGCGGTTTGTTGAAAAGTCGATGTCCCAAACGCCCAGTTTCCCTGTATCTAGCGCAATATCCAGTCTGTTCTGAGAGTCGGCAAGTTGGTCAATTATATTCTGGATTTCAAACCCCTGTGATCGGACAAGGCTAATGATCATGAACAAGCCGACCAGACCGAACACCAGCGACACTATGAGAATCTCTGATTCGTTTGCGTCATGAGCTTTAACTAAGGCATGAACGATACGATCGCTATCTTTCAGAATTGTAGAAAGTTCACTGATAATTTGTTTCGAGTCAGAATGTGTATAAGATTGTTTATTAAGAAAATTGTCGATAACGGTACGAGTTTTAGGCCACGCCTCAAAAACTTTTTCTATAAAATCTTGAGCAGGTGAAGGCGAAGCTTGGATTTCCACTGTAATTTTGCGTGATGCGTCATCAATCCCACGGACAACTTGGCCTCCATTCTGAAGTGCAGATAAGCTCTTTTCAAAGAGGTCTGAAAGCTGCTCTATTTTGCGCTTGCTCTGTTCATCCGGGGACGATTTGTAGAGCAGTATCTCCTTGGAAATAAGCTGGGTGAGCATTCGCTGACGGCCTGCAATGTCGACGGAAAGATTGGTGTTTTTCCGCTCATGGCTTACCCAAAAGCTGATAGCGATACCCGTGGCGACAGTTGCAATCAGAAGCAAATAGATAATGAGAAGTCTAGATTTGACTGACATGTCGGATAACCTTGGAAGGTGGGCTCGGAGATCGCCTGGATTGAAGCAGCTGCCAAGGGAAAATCTATCACCGACTAAGAATTCGAATCAATAGTTTGACATCAGGTGATTGATTTGCAGGATTTTTGACCTGAATCAATTAAGGCTACACCAAACCCCAACACCTCCCGCTGCCCAGACCACTCAACCGGCAAGGTCTTCATCAGATCAGCGAGAGACAAACTCTTAGGCTGACGCCCATCCAGAATGGCCTCAATGATATCGGGGGCGAGCAGGGTCAGTCGGAGCACGCGGGCCAGATAGGAGCCATCTATGTTTTCAGTTTTGGCGAGGTCCTGTGCAGAGGCAACTTCACCGGAGTCGAGCTGACGCCGCCACTTGTGAGCCCGCGCCAGAGCGCGCACCATGGCCTCATCCACACGCGGGGCTGGCGGTCGCCAGTACGAGCCGTCAGGAGCGATAAGTTGCTTGCGTCCGCCTTTGCGCCGCAGTTGGACCGGGATGTGGACGATGATGGTGCTGCGGTCTTTGCTCAGTTCCAGTTTCATGCGGCTACCTCCTGGTTGGCGAGTTCGTCAGCAAGGCTGGTGAGGCCATTGACGCGCAGATGAATCTTGACGCCATCAGTGCGGACTTCGATGCGACTGATAAGCAGCTGAATCAATCGGGTCTGCTCTCCGGGGAAGAGCTCTGACCAGACCGGCTCGATGGTCTGCATGGCGGTGATGATGTCCTTCTCACTATGCTTCGAGTCGGACTGATCGTTGGCGGAGCGCCAGGTTCTGGCGATCAACTCTGGGCTGGAGACCATGCGCTGCAGTTGGGAGAGGACCAGTTCCTCGATCTCGCCAGCGGCGATGTTGCCCACCGGGCAATCCGAATGGCTTTGCTTGGCGGCGGTTCCGCAGAGGTAATAGCGGTAGAGGCGTCCACCCTTGCGGGAATGGCTGGTAGTCATCTTGCGGTGGCAGTGGCCACAGCGGATCAAACCTTTGAGTGGGGAGGGCGTTTGTGCCCGCGCACGGCTGGCGCGCTTGCGCGCATTTTGCTGGAGAATTGACTGCGCCTGATTCCACTGCCGTAGTGTTACAATAGGCTCGTGCTCGCCGGGATAGACTTCACCCTTGTAGACCACATCGCCAATGTAGGCGCGGTAGTTGAGGATGCGGTAGATGGCGCTCTTGTCGAATGGTTTACCGGGATGAAAGGTTCCCTTGGAGGAGGTCCAGGATTTGGTCCGGAGGCCATTCTCGCGGAGTTCTTTGGCAA
The DNA here is from genome assembly GCF_002109495.1 of Magnetofaba australis IT-1. Classification (NCBI taxonomy): domain Bacteria; kingdom Pseudomonadati; phylum Pseudomonadota; class Magnetococcia; order Magnetococcales; family Magnetococcaceae; genus Magnetofaba; species Magnetofaba australis. Next base: position 161,610 of record NZ_LVJN01000014.1, on the reverse strand, counting down.
AGTCGGTGGCGGAACCGATCTGAATGAAACGATCGAAGATCATGCGAACGGTGACCGCCTCAGCTTCATTGATGACCAGACGCCGATTGGCGACATCATAGCCCAGAGGCGGATGCCCACCCATCCACATCCCCTTTTTGCGGCTAGCGGAGAACTTGTCGCGGATGCGTTCAGAAGCGACTTCGCGCTCGAACTGCGCGAAGCTCAAAAGCACATTAAGGGTCAGTCTCCCCATGGAAGTGGTGGTGTTAAAGCTCTGGGTGATGGAGACAAACGTGACTTGGCGCTGATCAAACAGCTCCACCATCTTGGTGAAGTCCACCAGGGAGCGAGAGAGGCGGTCGATCTTATAGACCACGCAGCAATCCACCCGGCCAGCCTCAATGTCTCGTAGGAGGCGCTGTAGGGCAGGGCGTTCCATATTACCGCCAGAGAAACCACCGTCGTCGTAGCGGTCTGGAACCTGGAGCCACCCCTCGTGCTGCTGGCTGGCGATATACGCTTCACAAGCCTCGCGTTGGGCATCGAGGGAGTTGAACTCCATGTCCAATCCCTCTTCGGTGGATTTGCGGGTGTAGATGGCGCAGCGGATTTTTTTTGGGGTGTGCTTTTTGCTCATTTGGATTTCCCCGCGGGCTTCAAAGCGAAAAAGACCAAACCGTTCCAGCGCGTGCCGGTAATGGCGCGAGCGACGGCAGAGAGGCTCTTGTATTTGCGATTCTGGTATTCAAAGCCGTCCTCCAAAACCGTGCAGGTGTGCTCGACGCCTTTCCATTCACGCACCAAGCGCGTTCCGCTGACCGGAATGTCTCCAGTGGGCGGCGCCGCGCGCCGTTCGGTGATGGCGTCATCTTCCGCCATGGCTTCCAGGCGGGCGAGGGTGGTCTCTGACAGCCCGCCCCAAGCAAGCTCCTGAATTCGGTAGGCGAGGCGTTTGACGTAGAAATCGCGGTTTGGCCGTGAAGGGGGCTCCTCTTGGAACAGGTCTACCCACATCTTTTTCAAGTCGATGAGCGACTTCTCCGGCAGCGCCGCGACGCGCTTCAACACTTCGGCAGTCATGGTGTTACTCCATGGTTAGCGGTTTGTTCATGCTCACCATGAAGGCTCTGAGTGGAAACAGAGTCCAGGCTATTCTGCTGTGAATTCAGAGCAGTACGGAGACGGCGTTTCTCGGTCAAACGCAGGAATCCCGCCGCCAGAATTTCTGCAATCTCGTCGAGGCGTTCTTCGGGGCTGAGCCGGTCTGGGTGGATGGCGGTGGGCATGATCGTCGTTTCCCTTTGTTAGTGTCCTAGGGATGACCGTATCACGCAGAAAAGTGATCAAACAAACACGAATATATTCGGAATGAGAGTGCGGTATAATAAAGTTTCCAGAGGTGTTCAGAGGTAGGTTACAGCAGTTCGCGTCCAACCCAAATGACGCGACCAATGATCTCCCACTGGTCGGATTGATCTATGCCGATTTCGTAGGGTGGGTATTTGTCGTTGTCGCTAATCAGTTGGGTCAGGCCGGGGAGAATACGTAGCCGTTTGACGAACAGCCCGGTAGAAGATCGCAGCACAAAGATCCGACCATCCATCGCCTGACGCTGGTCCATGGAAACCAATAGCGTGTCGCCATCGCAAAGCGTCGGCGTCATGCTGTCGCCCATAGCCTGAATGATGCCCAGAAAGCGCGGGTCGAGATTTTTCTCTTCCAGCCACGCGGTCTGAAACGCCAGTCTGTCCAGCACTTCCTCTTGAAGGATCTCATTCCCAGGCCCTGCGCTAGCCTCTACAGAAAAGCGGGGTATCAGGGTATATCCGTGCGCAGTCGGTTCGGTTTTCTGTGGCGTTCCTTTGGGTAGGTGCGCTTCGTCAGCACCCATCAGTTTGGGCGATCCCCAGCGGCGCGGCTCCTCGCCATTGGCCAGCCATTCCGGGCGCACATTGAGCGCCTCAGCGATCTGCAAGAGACGGGTGGTGGAACCGTCGCCCTCATGCTCGAGTTTGTGGATTAAGCCCTGGCTGACCCTGGCGCGTTTGGCCAAAGCCATTTGCGAGAGTTTAAGGGCGGTGCGCGCTTCGCGCAGGCGTGTTGCGAATGTGCTCATAGTGCTCAGGATGGCAGATTGTTGCGTGGAATGCAAATATATGTGTGTTTGAAAACTGAGTGCGTTGGTGTTAGGCTGTGCATCAATAAACTATGCCCATGTCCACTCATAACGCGCAACTCGATTTGATGAAAGGATGATGCCGAATGCCTCTGCCGCCCAAACAGTTCTTCACGCTTGCCGAAGTGGCGGAGCGATGGGGATGTTCGGAGCAGGATGTCCTGGCCTACGCCATGGATGGTCAAGTGATGGTGAGCGTGTGGGTGCTGCATGCGCATGTCGAGGTGTCAGAGAGCGTGGTGCTGGGAGATGGTGGAAAGACCTTCTACCCATTTATAGAACAGTACCGCACCGGCTTGTTGCCACTGGATATCAAGGATGTTGGCCTGCTGTGGTCCTATGGTAAAGCGGAGATCCGGTCATTAGCGGACACCCCAGCAGGGGATCGCCAAAAGCTCAAGCGCTTTCACATCCCAGGACTTGAGGGGGATGACAAAACCGGGTTGCCTATGACGCCTGCGGATGTACGGTTGAGCGGTGAGGAAGTCCGCCAGTTCGAGAAACGTCACCAAATTAAAGTAGAAGACCCCAACATCTCTCCTACGCAATTTCCTTCCCACTCCTCGGACGCGGACAGACCGTATACTGGTCGTCATGGCGTTTCCAATCGTCACCGTGACCGCGCGGAGGCGGTGGCCAGGGCGCTATGGGCACAGAATCCCAAGATTCCCTGTAAAGAGATGATCAAATCCCCTGCGGTGCTGGATATTGCCTGCGAGGGCAAGGCGTATGCGGCCAAGACGCTGCGCAATTGGCTGGCGCCGTTCCAACCGGGGCAGTGAGGCGTCAAGCAATGGGCATGGTGTGGCGGCATTTGGGATATGCAGAGCATCCCCAGAATTCGCCATGTTTGCTCTTTCGGCGCACCATGGCGCTTCCACACTGCGTGCAAGCGCGTGAAGGGTCCACCATAGCAGCATTCGCCTTGCGCGACCCTCTGCGCGCGCCCGCGCTAGCGGCCCGGCGTGACGACAGACGCCGGGATCTGGTGGCGATCGCTAACTCGGGCAGATTGTGAAAGGGATTGATCCCCATCTCCTGGCGTTTTTTGACATTGCCGATCAGTTTGTTGAGCCAGAGTTCGGACTTCCCCAGAAACTCGTCTAAGGAGCTGCTGCCGTTGGCGATGTCATCGAGCGTCTGCTCCCACACCGCCGTGGTGGCCGGATCCGTCACGCTGTGGGGCAGGGCGTCTACCAATGCGCGAGCAGCTGGCGAACTGATGAGGTGTTTATTACCCTCATTGGCGAGCAACTGGCGTTTAAGCAGCGTCTCAATGATGGATGCCCGGGTCGCTTCAGTGCCGATGCCGGAGGTCTCCCGCAGGATCTTGCGTAAACGCGGATCCTCAACCAGTTTGCCCACCGATTTCATCGCCTGGATCAGCGTGCCCTCTGTGTAGCGATTGGGTGGCTTGGTCTGCTTGGCGGTCAACTCCGCCTTCTCAATTCGAACATCCTCACCAACCTGAACAGACGGCAGCGACTGCGAGTCCTCGTTGTCGGTGGATTTCGCCTCTTTTTGCGGTTGCCCCAGAGCCTGTTTCCAGCCGGGCGCTTTCTCCACCCGTCCCGTGGCGCGGAATGCTTCTTCACAAACCAAGGTGTCAATGATGGTGGCGTCGTATTCAAAGGGTGGGAAGAACTGGGCCAGATAGTGGCGCCGGATCAGATCGTAGAGCAGCGACTCCTCGCGGCTCAGGCTCTCAATCTTAACCTTGGCGGCCGTGGGGATGATGGCGTGGTGAGCGGTGATCTTTTTGTCGTTCCAAGCTTTGGAGCGCAATTTGGGGTTGGCGTTTTGGACCAAAGACGTAATTGACGGGTCGCTTGCCGCCATGGCCTGTAGCACTTTGGATGCATCCTTGAATTGCTCCGTAGGCAGAAAGCGACAATCGGTGCGCGGGTAGGTGACGGCCTTGCGCTTTTCGTACAGGGACTGCGCGACCTCCAGTGTCTTCTTGGCGCTCATGCTCCAACGGCGTGAGGCCTCCTGCTGGAGTGTGGAGAGTTCAAGGGGTTGAGGAGGGGGTTCCTTAACCCGCTTGGTCTCTGCCTTGGTGACCTTCCCGACCTGGCCCTGGACCTTCTGAATGACGGATTCGGCGACAGCACGATCCAGACAACGGCCTTCATCGTCGGCATGCTGCTTTTGTGGAATCCATTTCGCGTTGAACGCGCCGCTGGCGACTCGGTGCAGCACGGTGACGTCAAAGTAGTCCACCGGCTTGAAATTCTCGATCTGCCGGTCACGATCCACCACGAGCTTGAGAGTTGGCGTTTGCACGCGTCCGACACTGAGTACACCGCCGTATCCTCCTTGGCGGCCAATAATGGTGTAGGCGCGGGTTAGATTCATACCGACCAACCAATCGGCGCGCGCTCGCCCCAAGCCTGCCTGATACAGCGGCTCTGTCTGTTGCCCTGGCCGGAGCGCGGAGAGCGCCTTACGGATGCTGGCGTCATCCAGAGCCGAAAGCCACAGCCTGGAGACCTTTCCACGATAGCGACAGCGCTCCAGCACCTCGCGACCAATGGTTTCACCCTCCCGGTCGGCGTCAGTGGCTAGCACCACCTCCGAAGCTCCCTTCAGCAACTCCTTGATGACCTTGAACTGCTTGCCGCCGCGCTTGGTGAGCTCCAGCTTCCAGACATCCGGCGTCATGGGGAGCGTATCGAGTCGCCACTGCTTCCATTCCGGTTTGTAGCGGTCGGGCTCTGTCATTTCTAGAAGATGGCCAATGCACCACGTCACGCGCACGCCAGAGCCTTCGACGTATCCTTCACGACGCGCGGTGGCGCCGAGAACGCGCCCGATATCGCGCCCCTGTGAGGGCTTTTCGCACAGATAGAGGATCAATGAAGCTCCAAACCGTCTAGATGAGAGGGAATCTCACCTAAAAAAGTGAGATTCCCTTTTTTCCCGAGGCCAAAATCCTGTCTTGCGGAACAGGATTCAACACACTGAAAGTAAGCAATAAATAAAAGATCGCCAGCCAGATCATTGTATACACAAGGGAATCTCAGAGGGGGTGTGAGATTCCCTTTTTGCATTTTTTTGGGATTTTATGTTTACAAAGCAATCAAAAAAGCCATTTGGAAGCATACGTTTGCAGATTCGATTGTAGGTGCAATGGAATCTCACACCCTGCTTTTGGGAATCTCGCGAGATTCCGTATTTAGTTAAAATAAATGATCGTGTACGGTTAATTTCAACAGCAACACTTAAGCCGAAAGGGCAGCCGATGAAGACGTACCAGCAGACAGTGATTGAACCCGAGTTGATCACGCCGCGAGAGGCGGCGAAGATCCTGGGCGTTGAGCCCACGACTCTTGGCAACTGGCGGCACACCAAGCGTTACCCTCTGCCGTATGTGAAGGTGGGCAAGAAGGTGATGTATCGTCTGACCGATGTGGAGGAGTTTATCGAATCGCGCTATGTGACGCACTGATCAACCCCATTTAACCAGAACGCCTCACCGAGGGTTATGCGCTCGGCTGGGACTCCTGCGGCCAAATTCAGCCGTGGAGTTCTCAGAGTGACGGTGAGTGATACAAGGAGAGTTGTAGTGAATAAAGAGATCACTCTGTACCAACCGCAATATAGCCACACGGGAGAGATGGATGGCGCATTGAATCTGTGGGCGGCGGTGCTGGGACAGGCCATGAAGGACGCCCGACTGCTGCTCAAACAGGCGCAGCGCAAACCGGCGCTCTGGCAGGAGATGCCATTCCGCCAAGAAGTCAATCGGCTTCAGCGCTTTTTCCGCGAGCGTTCTATGGAGGTCGGCGGCTTTGGATTCCTCTGCGACCTGCTTCAGATCGACATCGACAAAGCTGCACAGCGAATAGAAGACGAATTTCTGACCCATCTTAAGCTGCCGCCGCTGGAGCGTCAGCCCAAAACAGAAGACGACAGGAGAGAAGATATGAACGCCACCATCACCCTCAAGCAACTGCAAACCATGCCCCTCGGTGACGTCGCCAATCTGGACGGCGCGGCGCTGGCGGACCTTCAGCAACAGGCCAACGCCGCCCTGGAGCGCGCCAAAAGCGCCAAGGAGTTTCTCGATGGCGCCATTGCTCGCAAGTACGGCGATCTGGTCAAACAACTGCGCCAGGAGAGCGGGAGGGATTTCGGCGTGGTCCGTCTCACCGATGGCGATGTACAGATCACTGCCGATCTGCCCAAGCGTCCCCAGTGGGATCAGAAAAAACTGGAGGGTGTGGTGGAGCGAATCAAGAGCTCCGGGGAAGATGCGCGGGAGTTCGTGGAGATCAGTTATCGAGTTTCTGAGCGGAAGTTCAACGCATGGCCCAGTCAGATCAGGCAAGCATTCAATGATGCGCGGACCATCAAGCCTGGAAAGCCCAGTTTCAAGTTGATGCTGAAGGGCTGTGAGGATGTGGCAGCTTAGGCCGGTTACAAGTCACGGCGGGGCGAGGCGATGCCCGCCGCGGTGAGGCTAGGCATGGCGATGCATCGCACGGCTAGGCAAGGCGTAGCCCGGCGAGGCAGCGCGTGGCTCGGCAAGGCAATGCACGGATTTCATCAATAACTTTGTTTTCAAACGGCGAGGCGAGGCGCTGCCAGGCTTTGCCTGGCAAGGCTCTGCACAGCTTGGCAAGGGTTTCATCTGAAGATGTGCGGGGCTCGGAGCAGCTCTGCAATCCAAGGAAGAGAAAGGTTCAAAAATCAGCAGATCTATTCAACTTACGCCAACAGCAAGGCGTAACCAGGAAGTAAGGAGAACATCATGAAACACCTTTCAATCACGATAACCGGAACCAGCCCGTTGCTTTGCAACCGGTTCCACGAAGCGGCGCAGATGGCGGCGAGCAACGGCACTCGGGTTAGCAGCGTGGGTGATCGCGGCACGCCCCGCGAAACGGCAGAGGCCAAACTCTACATCGGTCAGGCCGGAAAGCCGATGATCCCGGCGCCCAACCTATTCCGCAGCATCATCGATGGCGGCAGTTTTTTCAAGAATGGCAAGTCCAAGGTGACCACGCTGAAGTCCTCTCTGATTCCGGCCTGCTTCGCTATTGAGGAGTTTGAACTGCCGCTCAAGTGTAAAGACCCTTGGATGGTCGATACGCGCCCGGTGCGGATTCCTTCGACGGGCGGACGGATTTTGGCGCATCGCCCTTGTTTTAACGACTGGTCCTTGAGCTTCACCGCCAATCTGGATGACGAGATCATCAGCAGCCGGTTGTTGAGAGAGATCGTGGATGCCGCCGGGGTGCGGGTTGGCTTAGGCGACTTCCGACCAGCGTGCAAGGGGCCGTTTGGCAAGTTCGTCGTCACCAACTGGAAAGAGGAGGAGAGGGGCCGGAAATCGGCAGCATGATCTGGTTTCAACGCAATCGTTTTGAAAGGAGTTATGGAATGGGTATCCCAATTGTCAGCGCCGATGAGCGCATGGCCGAGCCGAGGAGCGACAAGGGCGTGATCTTTGGCAAATCCGGCATCGGCAAGACCTCATTGCTTCACACCGTCGATGCGGCCACCACCCTGTTCTTCGATCTGGAGGCGGGAGACCTCGCCGTCGAAGGATGGCCCGGCGACACCATCCGCCCCCGCACCTGGAAGGAGTGCCGCGACTTTGCAGTATTCATTGGCGGTCCCAATCCCGCCCTGCGGGAGGACCAGCCCTATAGCCAGGCCCACTATGACGAAGTAGTGCAGAAGTATGGCGATCCCGCCGCGCTGGCCAAATACCGCACCATCTTCGTCGACAGCATCACCGTGGCGGGTCGCCTCTGCTTTCAGTGGTGCAAGGGGCAGCCACAGGCTTTCTCGGAGAAGACCGGTAAACCCGACAACCGTGGCGCCTACGGTCTGCATGGCCAGGAGATGATCGCCTGGATCACCCATCTCCAGCACACGCGAGGCAAGAACGTCTGGTTTGTCGGGATCCTCGACGAGAAGACCGACGATTTCAATCGGCGCTTCTTCGCCCCCCAGATTGAGGGGGCCAAAACCGGTCTTGAGCTGCCGGGCATTGTCGACCAGGTGATCACCATGGCGGAGGTGCGACCCGAAGAGGGAGACGCCTATCGCGCCTTTGTCTGCCACACGCTCAATCCCTGGGGGTATCCCGCCAAGGACCGCAGTGGCCGACTGGAGATGATTGAGGAGCCCCACCTGGGCCGCCTCATGGAGAAGATTCACCAGCCGGTGAAACCGGCGGCGGAAAGGCTGCGCTTCGAACGCCCTGAGAAAGTGACCGAAGCCGCCCCCGCCGCCGGAGCCCCCGCTACCACGCAGATGGACACAGGAGCCTGAATATCATGAATGGCAATTGGAATGACTTCAACGACGCAGAGAGCCAACAGAGTTTTGACTTGATCCCCAAGGGGACCATTGCGCCGGTGCGCATGACTGTCAAACCGGGTGGATATGACGATCCCAATCGGGGTTGGACCGGCGGCTACGCCAAACAGAATCCGGAAACCGGCGCGGTGTACCTGAACTGCGAGTTCGTCATCACCGCAGGGCAGTACGCCAAGCGGAAGGTGTGGAGCCGCATCGGGCTGTTCAGCCCCAAGGGCCCTGAGTGGGGCAACATGGGGCGTTCCTTTGTGCGCGCCATCCTCAACTCAAGCCGTGGCTTGAAGGACAAGGACAACTCGCCCAACGCGCAGCAGGCGCGGCGCATCAACGGATTTGCCGATCTGGATGGGATCGAATTCCTGGCCAAGATCGATGTGGAGAAAGATCAGCGCGACGGCTCAGACAAAAACACCATCCAGTTCGCCATTACGCCGGATCGGAAGGAGTATGAGGGGTTCAACGCCAGCGTTGCCCCGGCTCCGGCGACGCCTCCCGCCAATCAGGGTTGGCAGCAGCCTGCGCCTGAGCAACAGCCCGCTATGCAACAGCAGTCCACCGCGCCCCAACAGCAACCTGCGCAACCTCCCACTCAAACGCCCAGTTGGGCGCAGTGAGGGGGTGAGAGATGTTGCTCAGACCTCGTCAACAACAGTTCGTGGAGCGGTCAGTGACCGCTCTCCACGAGCATGGCAACACCCTTGGTGTGGCGCCCACTGGGTGCCACGCTCCCGGTACGCCCATCCTCATGTACGACGGCACGATCAAATTTGTAGAGGATGTGCGGATTGGCGACCGACTCATGGGCCCGGACAGCCTTCCGCGCCAAGTTCTTGAATTGCACCGAGGGCAGGATGAAATGTTCGAAATCCGCCCCCTCAAAGGAGAGTCATTCACCGTCAACGCCGGTCATGTCTTGTCATTGGTCAGAACCAATGAGCGCAATGACAATCGGCGGCAATGGGGCCCTTCTGCAGGTAGTATCATCAACTTGAGTGTCGCGGACTACCTGGGTCGAAGCGCCCATTTCAAGCACCTGCACAAGCTCTATCGAGTAGCCATCGATTTTCCCGAACAAACCAGACTCCCACTGGATCCATATTTCCTGGGTCTGCTACTAGGAGATGGTTCCCTCAAGTATGGCTCCCCGGCGATAACCACCATGGATTTCGAGGTGGTCAACTACTGCCATGAAATGGCGGAGCGGCTGGGGATTGGCCTGCGCGAAGATCAACTCGTCGGCAATGAGGCCAATGCCTACCACTTCTCCAATCCCGGAAGCAATCGTGAGAATCCTCTCAAGATCATCCTGAATTCTCTTGGAGTTCAAGGGTGTGGGGCAGATGAGAAATTCATTCCTCAGCCTTACAAAACCGGGTCCAGGAATACCCGGGCGGCCATCCTCGCCGGTCTGATCGATACTGATGGATATTTGGTCAAGAACTGTATCGAGTACTCAACAGCGTCACGCCAACTCGCTGAGGATGTGGCGTTCATAGCGCGCAGTCTGGGCCTGATGGCGTTCCCAAAACCCAAAAAAGTCAACGGGAAGACCTATTACCGCTTTGCGATCTGTGGTGACTTCTCGGAGATTCCAATCCGTGTTGCTCGGCGCCAACCTGGGCCTCGTAAACAGAAGAAGAGTCCGCTCCGGACCGGATTTACCGTCCATCCTGTCGGGCGTGGGGAGTATTTCGGCTTCACCGTTGATGCCGATCACCTCTACCTGATGGGGGATTTTACTGTCACCCACAACAGCGGCAAAACCATCATGCTGTCCGCCGTCATCGGAAATATCCTCCAGAATGACGGTGGCAAAGCCTGCGTTTTAGCGCATCGAGATGAACTCACCCGGCAGAACGTGTTGAAGTTCGCCCGGATCAATCCGAAGCTCTCCACCTCTGTGGTGGACGCTCGGGGCAAGTCGTGGCGCGGGCGCGCCACCTTCGCCATGGTCCCGACCTTGGCGCGACAGAAGAATCTGGATTCGATGCCTGAGTTGGATCTGCTGGTGATCGACGAAGCGCACCATGCTGCCGCTAACAGCTATCGGCGCATCATCGATACGGCCATGGAGCGCAATCCTGATTGCCGGATCTACGGAGTCACAGCCACCCCCAACAGAGGAGATAAAAAGGGCCTTCGCCCAATCTTCTCCAATGTCGCAGACCAGGTCCGTCTGGGTGAGCTGATCCAGGCGGGCAATTTGGTCAAGCCCCGCACCTTCGTCATCGATGTCGGCGCGCAGGAGGCGCTCAAGAGCGTTCGCAAGACAGTGGACGACTTCGACATGTTGGAGGTGGATCGCATAATGAACAGGGCCCCGGTGACCGAGGCCGTGATCAAACACTGGAAGGAGATAGCCGGAACCAGAAAGACGGTGGTGTTCTGCTCCACCGTGGATCATGCGCGCAATGTCACCGACGCCTTCAACGCCGCTGATGTGGAGGCGGTGTTGATTCACGGAGAGCTTCCCTCGGCCGAGCGAAAGGCGACCTTGGCCCGCTTTGAAAAGGGCTCCGCTCAGGTGGTGGTCAACGTGGCGGTGCTCACGGAAGGCTACGACTTTCCACCCATCTCCTGCGTCGTGTTGCTGCGCCCCAGTTCCTACAAATCAACCATGATCCAGATGGTGGGGCGCGGGCTGCGCACCATCGATCCCAATGAGCACCCAGGGGTGCTCAAGACCGACTGCATCGTGTTGGATTTCGGCATCTCCTCCATCCTGCATGGTTCCCTGGAGCAGGACGTCAATCTCGATGACAAGGAGATCCAGGGGCAAGCGCCCACCAAGGAGTGCCCCGAGTGCCAGGCCATCGTGCCCCTGGCGGTCCGAGAGTGTCCGTTGTGCGGCTACTACTGGGAGCCACAACTGGATGCTGGAGAGGGTCCGGAGGCGATTACCGACTTCATCATGTCGGAGGTGGATCTACTCAAACGCTCCAGTTTCCGCTGGGTGGATCTGTTCGGCGATGACGCTGCGCTGATGGCCAATGGTTTTACCGCCTGGGGCGGGATCTTCTTTCTCAATGGTAATTGGCACGCCGTCGGCGGGGCCAAGGGGCAGCCGGTGCGGTTGCTCTCCATCGGCGAGCGCACGGTGTGCCTGGCAGCTGCTGATGATTGGCTCAACGAAAATGAGACCGACGAATCGGCGCACAAGACCAAATCCTGGCTGAGTCAGCCGCCCACGGACAAGCAGCTCAAATACCTGCCACCGCAAATGCAGATGGACATGGGGCTGACGCGGTATCAGGCGTCGGCGCTACTCACCTTCCGCTTTAACAAGACCGCCATTCGCTCTCTGATTCTGGAGGCGGATCGACGCTCATTGGCAGAGGCGGCGTGACATGGCAACGGCGTGGACGCGCAGGCGCAGCAACTGGCATGACCCGGTATGGGGGTGGATCTCACTGCCACCTGGGTTGCGCACGCAGCGCATCAGCCTCTCGGCACTGGGCCGGAAGGAGCGCGCCGTGTTTGGGAAAATTCTGAAACAGCATCCCGGGCATGTCCTGATCTGGCTGCTTGGCGCGGTCAGGGCGACGCCTGCGGATTTCATACTGGAGGCGACAGACATGGTGGACGCCACCGAATTGGAGAAAACGGCCATGGCCGCCACGCTGCCCATGTTGGGCGAATACGTGGGGAGCATTGGCATGCATCGACCTTTGGCGGACTACAGCAAACAGGAAGTGCTGGCATTGGTGGAGGTGGTGATCACCGCCTACCAGGATTTCATGGCCAATGCGCGGCCGCACAGTAAAGAGATTCCGTTCTGAGGAGGCGGCCATGATGGATTTCAATCACCAAGCCGGGGGCATCGCCCCCGCCATAAACCACCTGATCAATGTGGCTCTGGAGGAGGAGAATCGGCAACAGACGCCGCGTTCCTACTTGGGAGCCTCTCGCCTCGGCGTGGAGTGCGAGCGCGCGCTCCAGTTTGAATACGCCCATGCGCCCAAAGATCCAGGCAAGGACTTTGATGGTCAGCTACTGCGCATCTTCGCCGCCGGTCACCTGTTTGAGGATATGGCCATCAACTGGTTGCGCATGGCGGGCTTTGAACTGTTCACCACCAAGGGCAATCGCCCCAACGGCGAGCAATTTGGTTTCGAGGCCGCAGGCGGACGTATCCAGGGCCATGTGGACGGCATTCTTGTCTCCGGGCCGAAGAGCGTCGACATGACCTACCCGGCTTTGTGGGAGTGCAAATCCCTCAACGACAAATCGTGGAAAGACACGGTCAAGCGCGGGGTTGCGCTCTCCAAGCCGATCTATGCGGCGCAGATCGCGATCTATCAGGCCTACATGGAGCCAGAGGTCCCAGGCATCGCCGCTAACCCGGCGCTGTTCACCGCCATCAACAAGGACACCTCGGAGATTCATCACGAGTTGGTCCCGTTTGATTCTGCGCTGGCGCAGAAGATGTCGGACAAGGCGGTGCGGATTCTCAAGGCCACAGAGGCGCATGAGCTATTACCGCGCATCACGCGCGAGCAGTCACACTTCCAGTGCCGTATGTGCAGCTATGCTGATCGCTGCTGGGGGCTGGCGGGATGATTGGCTCACATCCATACCTGGACTTCAACGATGCGGAACCGCAGTCGGAGCTGCCCGGCATCACCGATCGAGCCCAGGAGAAGGAGGAGATCAAGACTCGGCTGTTGGGCCGAGTTGAAGAGGCGCTGCGCTATCTCATGCCCGCCGGAAAGGTTCGCCATGGTCAATTCCATATTGGCGATGTGGCGGGCGCCCCTGGTGAAAGCATGAAGGTAGAGCTTTCTGGCGAGAAAGCAGGCGTCTGGTATGACCACGCTGAAGGCAAAGGCGGCGACATTCTGGATCTGTGGGCGCGCTCACGCGGGATCGACCCGGTTGCCAGGTTTGGCGATGTAATGGACGAGGTGCGCGCTTGGTTGGGAGACCCCATGCGCGTCGCCACCTCTTCTACCCCGCCCAGGCAGAAGAATGATCCACCGATGGATGATCTGGGCCCGCACACCGGCAAGTGGGACTACTTCGACGCCGATGGGCAATTGCTGGTGTGCGTCTACCGCTACGATCCGCCGGGCAAGAAGAAGCAGTTCCGTCCTTGGGATGTGCAATCGGGCAAGTGGCAAGCGCCAGCGAGTCATCGCCCTCTCTACAACCTGCCCGGCATCGCCCAGGCGGATGATGTTGTGTTGGTTGAGGGAGAAAAAACGGCGCAGGCGCTCGTCGATATCGGCATTACTGCCACCACCTCCATGCATGGTTCCAACGCGCCGGTTGAGAAAACCGATTGGTCACCTCTGCGCGGCAAACGCCTCATCATCTGGCCGGATCGAGACAAGCCCGGCTGGGAGTATGCGCAATCGGCGTCGAAAGCGATGAAAGCGGCTGGCGCCAAGTCTATCTCGATTCTGATTCCGCCAGAGGATAAGCCAGAGAAATGGGATGCCGCCGACGCGGTGGCCGAGGGCATGGATATCCAGAGCTTTCTTCGGAATGCGCAGTACGCAGGCCCGGATGGACCAAAGCGCCGAATCCGCCTCAGGGATTGGACCTTTGACCGTTACCTGGGCCCAGCCCCTGAGAGGCGTTGGCTCATCGATGGCGTATTGCCCCTTGGGATCCCCGGCATGGTCGCCGCCATCGGCGGCGCAGGTAAGAGCATGCTGCTGATGGATCTGTGCGCCAAAGTGGCCCAGGTCGAGTCGGGCTCGCCCATGCCTATGGAGGCTTTGGGAGGTCCCCTGGTCTCGGTCCCTGGCACGGCGGTGATGTTCACCGCTGAGGATGACGCCGATGAGGTGCACCGTCGTCTGGCCGGGTTGGTCGGGGCACTGCCAGATCCAAGCCGCCTGATTGTCGTGCCGCTGCCCAATGCGGGCGGCGCGATACCCCTGGTCGCCATGGGCCGTGAAGGGCCGGTGCTCACCGACGCCTACGAGGAGATGCGCGCCGAACTGTTGGAGATCCCGGATCTGCGCCTGGTGGTGATTGACCCGCTACAGAGTTTTGCTGGAGGCGACGTCAATAGCGACCCCGCCGCCGGAGCCATGTTCTTTGCCGGGCTTGGCCGTCTCGCTGCCGAAACCGGCTCGACGACGCTGGTGGCCCACCACTTCCGCAAGGTCGGCATGAAGCCCATTCACACCGCCGCTGAGGCGCGCGAGGCGATACGCGGCACTACGGCTTTGGTTGATGGCGGGCGCTGGTCCTACGCGCTGTGGGAGGCGGACTCGGATGAGGCGGAGAAGGTGTGTGAAAAGCTCAATCGCCGTTACCAGCGTGATTCGGTCTACAAAGGGGCCGTGGTCAAGAGCAATTGGCCCACGGACAAAACGATCCGCACCTATGTCCGGGAGCCCTCAATCGGTCTGCTGCAAGAGCGATCCATCGACTTGGCTCTGCGGGTTGAAGGAAATGAAGACCTGTCAAAGAGCCTCGCCGCGGCGGTGGGCAGAGCAGCCGCCAATGGCCAGCCCTTTACGAAATCCGGAGTCAGCGGGTTGTTTGAACGGCGCTCGGAGCTGCCTGGGGATCTACAGGACTACTCCAAGCATAGGCTCACTGAAATCGTCGAGTCTTTGCTCAGCTCAGGCGGGCTTGTCCAGTGCATCGCCCCAGGCAGTCGCCTGAAGAAATGGCTGGATGTCCCCGGTGGAGAATTTGCCCTCGGCGTGGGGGAATTTCAGCTCGGTTCAGGCCCTACTGAGGAGAATGTAAATGGCTGAAACATTCGTTCCCGGAGCGTTTTGCTTCCCGGAGGGCCGGGAACGTTTATCTTGTTGATATATAACAAATAGTGCCGTTCCCGGCGTTTTCGTTCCCGGCGATTCCGGGAAGCTAGTTAAGCGTATGTAAATGCAAGTGAAAGTGTGGGTTTAGTCCCGTTCCCGGCGGCTCCGTTCCCGGTCATTCCGGGAAGATGGTTAAGGCATTGTAAATAGGGGGTAAAGTGGCCGTTCCCGGATTCCCGGCCTCCATATATATAAATATATAGATGGGGTGGCCTACAGGCCCACCCCCATCATGATTAGATTTTGATCGCTGCAGCCCATCGTGTCGGGCGCAGTAAGAAGCGGACGGCGGCGTAGTTCTTGGCGGAGCCCGCCGCCGTCCTGACCACATCAAGCTCTTGCGGAGGAATCGATATGGCTGTTCAAAGTGTGCCCCAACAAGGGGCGGATGGGAACAACGCAGTTCTCGCGTTGGATCTCGGATCGCAGACGGGCTGGGCGGTGCTTCAGCCTGATGGGACCATCACCAGCGGCACGGTGTCGTTCAAGCCGGGCCGGTTTGAGGGAGGCGGCATGCAGTGGCTGCGCTTCAAGGCGTGGCTGGATGAGATCCATGGCGCTGTCGGCGTCGGGCGCGTGGCGTTCGAGGAGGTTCGTCGGCACATCGGGACCACAGCCGGGCATGTCTACGGCGGCTTCCTGGCGCACCTGACCGCGTGGTCAGAGGCCAACGGCGTGCCCTACCAGGGCGTACCGGTGGGGACGATAAAAAAGCACGCCACCGGCAAGGGCAACGCCTCCAAGGCGCAGGTGATCCACGCTATGAAGCGGCTGGGGCATACCCCGGCGGATGATAACGAGGCCGATGCCCTCGCGTTGCTGCATTGGGTCATCGCCCAGGAGGTGGGCCATGGGTGAAGCGATGCGCATAGAGCCGGGCGTCGATGGCGCCATGGCGCCGTTCATACGCGGCGATGTCCTGGAGGGCGCCACGTACAAGCTCAAACCGTCGACCTCGGAGCATGCGGTCTACGTCACCATCAATCACGCGATGGTGGACGGGGCTCCCCGGCTGATGGAGATCTTCGTCAACTCTAAGAGCATGGAGCACTTCGCTTGGGTGGTGGCGTTGACCCGGGTGATCTCCGCCATCTTCCGCCACGAAGGCCGTCCGGTGTTCCTGGTCGAGGAGCTGCGGTCCGTATTCGATCCCAAGGGGGGCTATTGGGCCAAGGGGCGGTATGTGCCCAGCCTGGTTGCTGAGATTGGCGACTGTCTGCAACAGCACATGCAGCGGCTCGGGATTGCTCAGGAGGACGAGTCAGCAAAGCTGAAGGGAGGGTGAGATGAGCAACCAACAGTGGACGCCGAAGATGGTGGCCGAGCGCTTGGAGGAAGCGGCCAATACCCTCAAGCAGCTGCCGGATCACAACCCCCAGGCGGTGCGTAGCGCCTGGCCCGACGTGGTGCACGAGTTTTACGAGGCGTACGGTCACGATAGCCCACGGGTCAGGCTGGGCCCGCCTACAGGTGAGGCGATTGACCGCATGGATCAGACGCTGTTGTGGCTGCGCTGGTTGGACGGTGGAGACATGCAGTTGGTCTGGTCACGCGCCTGTCGAGTCCCCTGGAAACTGATTGGTCAGCAATTGGGGGTGGGCAGGACCACCGCATGGCAGCGTTGGATGGCTGCTCTGCTACAAGTGGCGACGCGGTTAAATGCGCAAAGAAGCACAGCGTGAAGTAAACCGTATGAAAAAAAACGTGTTCGAACATCTTTGTGACTGAACACGCTGAACAGAATTTGCTATGATTCACCCTAAGATCGGCGGTCGTAGCGTGAAGGCGCTTGGCCGCCTTTCTTTTTGGCGTTACGCACGTTACATTATTCGCGCCTAACGCTGACCTGTAGGCAAACCACGGCAAGAAGTACCCCTTTCAAAGCCCACTCCGGATCAATCTGGTGTGGGCTATTTTTTTGAGCGATTCCAATGACCGATACCCAATGGCCGCACTTCACCGTCGCTGAACTGACCTGCCACTGCGGTTGCGGCCGTATGGAGATGGATGTCGGTTTCATGGCGATGCTTGAGGACCTGCGCATCGCCTTCGGCAAACCGCTGCCGGTCACCTCCGGCTATCGCTGCCCAGAGCATAACGCCGCCATTTCCATCACCGGGCTCAACGGTCCGCATGCGTCTGGCGCGGCGGTAGATGTGTTGGTGAGCGGCCAAGACGCCTACGACCTCATCGCCTTGGCCAAGGCAGCGGGAATGACCGGCGTTGGCATCAAGCAGCACGGACCGCACCACACTCGGTTTATTCACCTTGATGCTCTGCCGCGCGCCGCCAACCAACCGCGCCCGACCATCTGGAGCTACCCGAAATGAACGATCCCAAATGGGCGGACATCATCGTCGGGTTGTTCGGCTCGCTGATGATCGTGGTAGCCGCCATCATGCCGCTGTTCATCACGGGCGTGCTCTGATGGGCATCCTGGAGAAGGTCATTGGCGGCGCGGCAGCGCAGCCCATTGAGGCGGTGGGCAAGGCTCTGGACGGCCTGTTCACCTCCGACGAAGAGCGCTTGGACAAACAGGCGCTGCTGACCCGACTGGCGCAGCAACCGGCGGCATTGCAAGTTGAACTGAACAAAATCGAGGCGGCGCACCGCTCCACCTTCGTGGCGGGCTGGCGCCCGTTTCTGGGCTGGGTGTGCGGCGTTGGACTCTCCTTCGCCTACGTGATCAACCCCATCATCCAGTGGGTGACGGGTCAGCCCGGCCCGCAACTGCCGCTGAACTTCATGCAGGAGTTGGTGGTGGCGATGCTGGGCTTGGCGGGTCTGCGGACCTGGGAGAAGCACACCGGGAGGGCAAAATGAGCAACTGCGAGAAAGAGTGCCCGTACTCGGCGGAGATGGCCACCCTGGCCAACGAGCTCAAGCACATCAACCAACGCCTTGCTATCGGTCAGCAGAAGTTTGACCGCATGGAAGCAACCCTTGATCGTTTGGACGCTGCTGAGCAACGCCTCGTGGGTGGCTACAAACTCTTCCGTCAGATCCTGGCGCTGCTGGCGCTCATCGCGGCGTTCATGGCGGTGCCGTGGATTAATAAGCCGTAGACCTTCAGTTCAACACCGAAACTCGGTAACCATATGAATCCGCAAAACATTCTCTGGTCTGGAGGTGTGGTTTGTAAGCGTTTGAAAAGTGGTTCCTTTTTGGCCGAAAACTGATGCCGCGCGCAATGGCCCGAGAGCTCGCTAGCGGCAGAGGCGTTTTATTGGTTCGCGGGTTCGCGTTCGCAGTGAATGAGGTCTGATGAAAGTCCCGAGCAATCGGCGTCTGGCCAAGCACCTGGGTGTGTCAGAGACGGCGGTGCGCAAGGCCGAAAAGGCGGGTCGCATTCACCGCGAACCGGACGGCTCCTGGGATCTGGATAAAGTCCTGGCCAACTGGTCGGCCAACACCGACGACGTCCAACAGCGTAGCGCCCAACCCAAGGGCATGAAGCCGACGCCGACGGCAGCGGTGAACAGCGTCCGTGAGACATTGCAGCAGAGCGGACAGGGTGCTGGCGCTGGCGGCATGACCTTCATGCAGGCTAAGACGGCGGACATGGTGCTGCGCGCGCAGTTGCGCAAGATCGAGTTGGAAGAGAAAAAGGGCTCCCTGATCGACCGGGAGCAGACCCTTGCCAAGGTATTTCAGTTGGCCCGTCAGAGCCGGGATGCTTGGCAGAACTGGCCTGCGCGGGTCTCCTCGCGCATGGCGGCGGAGTTGGACGTGGATGATCACACCATGCACATCTGCCTGGAGCGCTATGTGCGCGAGCATTTGGAAGAACTCTCCATTGCTAAGTTGACTTTGGATTGAGTCTTCCCACAAGACTGGATTTTGTAGATTTTAGCTGGGTAATCAGTCCTGCTTGACAGATATCGGCAAATTCGACGCCGATCCCTGTCTCAGTGACGCGCGCAACCACGCAGGGCATTTCAGCACAATCAGCGATATGTAGAATTTTCAGAACGCCAAAGTCGCCCGGGCTTAGGGCTTTCAGATGAATTTGAGTAGTAATGAATGCGCCAGATTCACTCACGTCAACCGTGCTTCCGGTGACGCCCTTCACAGCATCAAACTGAACAAGAACGCGGGTAGCAAATTGGATACGGGGAGCAGTCCTGTTCTCAGCCTTCGAGCGAATTTCCTCAGCTTTGTCTGCTGATGAGGGGGGGGGGCTATTAGAGGTTTCCGAAGCATGAGACCACTCCGATCATTCGTCGATAAAGTCTCAGTCTAACAAAATACAGAGAAGAATGGTTGTGCAAATTAAAGACCTCACGCTGGAGCAGTGGCCTCTGGAGCGGTTGATTCCCTATGCCCGCAATCCGCGCAAGAACGACGATATAGTGGATCGCATGTGCGCCGCCATTCAGGAGTTCGGCTTCCGCATTCCGGTGGTGGCCCGTAGCGATGGGCAGGTGGTCGATGGCCACCTTCGCCTAAAGGCGGCGAAGCGTCTGGGGCTCGAGTCGGTGCCGGTGGCGCTGGCCGACGATCTAACCGAGATGCAGATCAAGGCGTTCCGGCTGCTGGCCAATCAGTCCGCCAACTGGGCGGAATGGGATAATGAACTGCTCAGCCTGGAACTGGGTGAACTCCAGGACGCCGATTATGACATCGACATCATCGGCTTTTCCGAGGAGCAGCTTTCAGATCTACTGGAGAGCCTGGAGGACGACGCTGATGGCGCCGGTGGCGCCGTCGCCCAAAACGATGTCATCCCCGAGCCGCCCGCTAATCCGGTCACCCGTCCCGGCGATCTGTGGATTCTCGGCGACCACCGCCTTCTGTGTGGCAGCAGCCTCAACGCCGATGATGTGATTCGATTGATGAACGGTGAGCGCGCGATTCTATTCGCCACCGATCCGCCCTACTTGGTCGACTACGACGGCACTAACCATCCGCAGAACAGCGCGCGCAAGGCCAAGGTCGCCAAAGGCGAGACCAGCGGTACGGACGGCAACAAGGATTGGTCAGCCAGCTATGGCGTGACCTGGGACGACTCCTCCCAGGGCCCAGAACTCTACGAGGGATTCATCAAAGCCGCCATCGACTACGCCATCGAGCCCAACGCCGCGTGGTACTGCTGGCACGCCTCCAAGCGTCAGGCGATGTTGGAGACGGTGTGGGAGAAGGTGGGCGCGTTTCAGCACCAGCAGATCATCTGGAATAAGGAGAAAGGCGTCCTCACCCGCTCCAAATACCTGTGGAAACACGAGCCCTGCCTCATGGGCTGGATCAAGGGCAACATGCCGCCGAAGATTGATGGCGCGGAGTATCTTTCCACGGTTTGGGACATTCATGGTCTGGTCGGCGATGAGCGTCCGGACCACCCGACGCCGAAGCCTCTCGATTGCTTTGCCATCCCCATGCGTCAGCACGCGGAAAAGGGCGGCCTGTGCTACGAGCCGTTCAGCGGCAGCGGCTCGCAGATCATGGCTGGGGAGATGACGGGACGGCGCGTATTCGCCATGGAGATCTCGCCGGTCTATGTGGACGTGGCGGTGAAACGCTTCATTCAGGCGACCGGCAAGATCGCCTATCTGGATGGCTCCGGCGGGAAGAGTTTTGAGGAAGTGGCGGCCGAGCGTGGGGTTGTGATGGACGACTAATGCAACGAGGGTTCCCTCAAGGTGCTGATGAGACGTAGAGTGCCTCCGTTGCCTATGTCATTGTTGACCACCCTTAGCCTCAGGAAGAGAACGATGAATCTGACCGAACTGAAAAAAGCCGTTGCCGACTCCACTGGCTTGACCCAGGTCGAAGCTGACAAGGCGTTGAAGGCGACCTTTGAAGCGATGACCGCTGCGCTGAAGGGTGGCGACTCGGTGGCCGTTCCGGGATTTGGTTCGTTCTCCATCAGCGAGCGCGCCGCTCGAACGGGTCGGAATCCCAAGACCGGTGAAGAGATCAAGATCGCTGCGGCCAAAGTGGTGAAGTTCAAAGTGGGTAAAGGGCTGAAGGATGCTGTAAACTGCTGATCGTTCTATAGCAGCACAACCCGGTCTCCTGGGCCGGGTTGGCG
The DNA here is from genome assembly GCF_002109495.1 of Magnetofaba australis IT-1. Classification (NCBI taxonomy): domain Bacteria; kingdom Pseudomonadati; phylum Pseudomonadota; class Magnetococcia; order Magnetococcales; family Magnetococcaceae; genus Magnetofaba; species Magnetofaba australis. The sequence continues at coordinate 140,300 of NZ_LVJN01000014.1, read as the reverse complement.
CACTCCCTGTCGGATGTGATTACTCCTCGATGATGCGGTAGGTGGCGTAGCCGCCCTTGGCGTTGGGACCAACGTAGAAGGTCCTCTCGCTGGTGACGTTGAGTCCCAGGCGCTTGCGCAGGGCTCCGGAGATGAAGCCCCTAATTGTGTTGGCCGACCATCCCGTCGCTTCGGTGATCTGCTCAATGGTGGCACCCTCGGGGCGTTTCATCAATTCAATCGTCTTGGCTTGCTTGGAGTCAGAGCGCAGTCCGTGCTTTCCGCTGCGCTGTTTGGCGGCGGACATTCCCGCTTGATAGGCAGCCTCCAGCGCGCTCTTGATGGCCCAGACGCTGGTCTCATGAAAGTCGAGCCCATCGGAGTGGCGCGTCTCCAGCGTATCGATATCCAGGTGTTTGGAGGCGATCTCCTCGAAGAGCGCATCCGGCGCAGGCGGAGAGCTGTCCGTTTGCGGCTCTGCGGGCTCTTCAGCTTGAGTCTGAGGCAGGAGCCGCTCTGGCGGCGTTTCGCCGATGGCCGCGTAGCCAGCAGCGTTGAGACGCCATTGTCCGTCATCCTCCTGCGTGATGACACCGTGCTTGGCCAAGGCGTTCACGATCTTGATCGCTGCGCCGCCCTTCATACGGCTGGGCAGGGGGTGGACCGCGCCATCTTCGCGCAGCGCGGCGTTGACGAGTACGGTGAGTTGGGGGCTGGTCATTTTGTTCATGATGGTCTCCTTCAAATCTATTCGTTGCCAATGCGGGGCAGCAGGTCGCCGTCATTCCCAGTGAAGTATTCGAGTTCAGCAAAAGCCTCCGGCGAGTCGATGATGACCCCGCCGGTGACGCACAGGGCGACGCCGTGCTTGCGGGTCAGTTCTGCCAACTCTTTGGCGAAGGCTTCCAACTGCTGCTCTGTGGTCGGATTCTCGTTCAATTTCAATCTCCTGGATGCGTTGTTGGCGTGACACCATACAGCCATACAATCGAAACGCTCATCCAGTAAATTCAGATGAAAAACCAACGAGATAAGCGATGTGGCGGGATTTGATGGTTCGCTGGCGATCGACCGGGCATGGCGGGGTGGAATCAAGCCCGATCCGCTGCTCACGGTCTCGCAGTGGTCGGACAAGCACCGCATCCTCTCGCAACGCGCCTCCTCGGAGCCGGGAAAGTGGCGCACCAGCCGCACGCCCTACCTGAAGGAGATCATGGATTGTCTGTCACCGGCGTCGCCGGTGCGGCGCGTGGTGTTCATGAAAGGCGCACAGATCGGAGGGACGGAGGCAGGCAATTGCCTCATCGGCTATGTGATTCACCAGGCCCCAGGCCCCATGATGGCGGTCTCTCCCACGGTGGAGCTGGCCAAGAGAAACTCCAAACAGCGTATTGATCCGCTCATTGAGGAGAGCGAGGCGCTCAAGGAGCTGGTCAAACCGGCGCGCAGCCGGGACTCCGGCAACACGGTGCTCAGCAAGGAGTTCCCTGGCGGGGTGCTGATTCTCACGGGCGCCAACAGCGCGGTGGGGCTGCGCTCCATGCCTGCGCGTTATCTGTTTCTGGATGAGGTGGATGGCTATCCCGGGGATGTGGAGGGCGAAGGCGATCCCATCCTACTGGCGGAGCGCCGCTCAGCGACGTTCCAGCGTCGCAAGATCTTTCTGGTCAGCACGCCCAATCGAAAGGGACTGTCCCGGATCGAGCGGGAGTACTTGGCCAGCGACCAGCGCAAGTTCCATGTGCCCTGCCCGGAGTGCGGCGAGCGCCAACCGCTGGAGTTCGGCAATCTGACCTGGGATGCGGGCAAGCCGGATACGGCGCGCTATCGGTGTGAGCACTGCGACGCGCTCATTGGTGAGCATCACAAGACTCAGATGCTGGAGAAAGGCCAATGGGTCGCTACCGCCGAGGCGGAGAGCCGCCAAACGGTGGGGTTCCACCTCAACAGCCTCTACTCCCCGGTGGGATGGTTCTCCTGGGCTGATGCGGTGGAGATGTTCGAGCAGGCGCAGAAGAACCCGGATCTGATGAAGGGCTTCGTCAACACGGTGCTGGGCGAGCCCTATGAGGAGGAGTTTGAAGCGCCCGATTGGAGCCGCCTCTATGATCGGCGCGAGACCTACCGGATTGGCCAAGTCCCGGAGGGCGGGCTATTCCTCACCGCAGGCGTCGATGTCCAGAAAGACCGCCTGGAGTGTGAGGTGGTGGCGTGGGGCCGGGAAAAACGCTCCTGGTCGGTCGACTACTTCGTACTCGATGGCGACACCGCGCGGCCTGAAGTCTGGAGCCAACTCCAATCGGTTTTGGGTCGGGAGTGGAAACACCCCTCCGGTCAGCGCCTGCCGATCCGGGTGATGTGCGTGGACTCGGGCTATGCCACCCAGGATGTCTATGCGTGGGTTCGGAAGCATCCTCAGGCAACCTGGGGCCCCGCCGGAGCAGTGGCGAGACAGGCGCGCACCGTGGCGGCCATCAAAGGCCGGGATCGCGATACGGCGCTGCTGCTGTCGGTCTCCAAGGCGGATGCAGGGCATCGAAAACGTGGTCTGAAGGTCTGGTCCATCGGCACGCCGGTGGCCAAGGGCGAGCTCTACCGCTGGTTGAAGCTGCCCAGGCCAACCGATGAGGAACTTGCATCGGGCGAGGTATATCCGCCGGGCTACTGCCATTTTCCCCAATACAACGAGGAGTACTTCAAGCAGCTCACCGCCGAGCGGCTCATCACCCGTATGGTGAAGGGCTTCCCCAAGGCGAGCTGGGAGAAAGATCCAGGAAAGCGCAACGAAGCGCTGGACTGCCGGGTATACGCCCGGGCGGCGGCTTCAATCTACGGCATTGACCGGTTCGGCGAGCAGCATTGGCGAAGGCTGGAGGAGCCGTTGGAGATCTCTGTCACTGGGGAGCCGACCCCCGTGATCGTTGATGCGCAGCCTCAATCTCAACAGCCCAAATCCAAATGGCTGCAAGGCCGACGAAGAGGATGGTTGCACCGATGACTTGGACGCAAACAGAGCTGGACGCCCTCAAACGCGCCTACGCCTCGGGAACGCTGCGCGTTTCCTACGACGGCAAGCTGGTAGAGTACGGCTCTGAAGCAGACCTACTGCGCCGCATCCGCGTCATTGAGCGGGAGGTTCAGGCAAGCAGCGGCTCTTCCCGACCGTCCCACAGCTACGCCGCTTTCTCCAAAGGCTGATTCTACACCATGAACTGGATTGATCGCCTGGTGGGCGCTGTTTCACCGGAGGCGGCGTACCGTCGTGTCCGCACCCGGGCAGCCATGCAGATCCTTCGGAGGGGATATGAGGGCGCCAAGGGCGGCAGACGCACAGATGGGTGGATTGCAGCAGGCAATGACGCCAATGCCGAAATCGGTCCGGCATCCAACCGGCTTCGGGCAAGAGCCCGGGATCTGGCGCGCAACAACGCCTACGCCGCCAAAGCGGTCTCCGCTCTGGCTGGCAATTTGGTGGGTAGCGGCATCATTCCCCGAGCGCGCTCCAAAAAGGAGGGCTTGGCCGAACAGGCCGATGAACTCTGGAGCCGCTTTAATACGGAATGCGACGCCGATGGCCTGACCGACTTCCTGGGTCTGCAAACCCTGGCGGCCCGGGCCATGGTGGAGAGCGGCGAGTGTCTGATCCGCTTCCGCCGCCGATCTATGCGCGATGGTCTGCCGGTACCGCTACAGATCCAGGTGCTGGAGCCAGATCATCTAGACGCCAGCCGAGACCGGGATCTGCCCGGTGGCGGCTTCATCCAGCAAGGCATCGAGTTTGATGCCTCTGGCAGGAGGGCCGCCTATTGGCTCTATCACCGTCACCCCGGTTCCATTCAACAGATCACTGGGCGCTTGCCCCAGAGCGTGCGCGTTCCTGCCGATGAGGTGCTGCACCTGTTCGAGCGGCTGCGTCCGGGCCAGATTCGGGGGGTGACTTGGTTTGCCCCCGCCATCCTCAAGATGCGGGATCTGGACGAATACGACGAAGCCGAGCTGGTGCGCAAGAAGATCGAGGCTTGCTTCGTGGCCTTCGTCCTCAATGGCGATGACGGAGAAACCCTGGGGCCGACTGATAAGGACGCCGCCGGTCACCGGGTGGAGTCCTTTGAGCCAGGCATGGTGGAGTATCTGCCCGCGGGCAAGGACATCAAATTTGGCCAACCTTCGGCCACGGCAGGCTATTCGGAATACATGCGGGTGCAGCTGCACGCGGTAGCGGCCGCCGTGGGGTTGACCTATGAGCTCCTCACCGGGGATCTCTCCCAGGTCAACTACTCCTCCATACGCGCCGGTCTCATCGAATTCCGCCGACGCATCGAGGCGATCCAGCGGCAGGTTCTGATCCCCATGCTCTGCCAGCCGGTGTGGCGGGCGTTTGTTGATACCGCCCAGGCGGCGGGTCTGCTGCCTCCTGGGGAAATCCAGGCCGAATGGACGCCGCCCCGCTTTGAAGCGGTGGACCCCATGAAGGATGTGCAGGCTGAGATGTTGGCGGTTCGGGCCGGATTCATGAGTCTCAAGGAGGCCATCGCCCGTCAGGGCTATGACCCCAACCAGGTTCTGGCGGAGATTTCCGCCACCTTCGGCGAGCTGGACGATCTGGGCATCACCCTGGATACCGATCCGCGCAAAGCCACCCGAAATGGCCAAGCCAAACCCACGGAGAAAACGAATGAGCAAACAGACGGTTGATCTGCCCATGCAGGTCCGTGCGGCGGCCTTTGCCCCGGAGTCGGTGGATGCGGAGAAGCGCACCATCGAATTGGTCTGGTCCACCGGGGCCGCTGTCAGGCGTCGGGATTCTCGCAGCGGCAAGCCCTATGAGGAGCAGCTCTCTCTGGATGCGCGCCATGTAAATCTGAACCGGCTCAATGGCGGCGCGCCGCTGTTGGACTCTCACCGAGCCTGGAATCTGGGCGATGTAATCGGCGTGGTGGAGCGGGCCTGGATCAATGACGGATCCAATGGTCCCGAAGGACGCGCCCTGGTGCGCTTCTCCGAGCGTGAGGAGATTGAGCCGCTGTGGCGGGATATCCAATCCGGCGTCATCCGCAACGTCTCAGTGGGCTATGCGGTGCGCAGTTACGAGATCACCGAGGCCGAAGGCGAGATCCCCATCTGGCGGGCGGTGGATTGGGAGCCCATGGAGCTCTCCGCCGTGCCGGTGGGCGCAGATGCCGGGGCGGGCTTTCGTTCTGGCGACTCACTGAACACACCCTGTGAACTGATCCGTGAATCTGGAGGCGACATGGAAACCGAAGTAGAAGAGGCAGCGGCTGATCCGGTCGCTGAGGAAAAAACCCGTCAGGATCCGGGACTGGATCCCAAGGCCCTGGCTCAAGAGGCCGTAGCTGTTGAGCGGCAGCGCATTGGCTCCATCTACGATGCCCAGAGCAAATTGGGGCTGGAGCGCAGCTTTGCTGATAATCTGGTGCAGCGCGGAGTGGAACTGGATGAGGCGCGCAGTCAGATGATCGACGCCATGGCCAGCCGGGATGCGCAGACGCAGATTCGCAACCATCAGGTCATGGCCGGTCAGCAAGACGAACGGGAGACCCGCAAACTGGGGGTGGAAACCGCTCTGTTGCACCGCTTCGACCCGACTGCCCATGAGATGAGCGAACCGGCCCGTGAATGGCGGGGCATGACCCTGCTGGAGATGGCGCGCTCTTTCCTGGAGGCCGAGGGCGGCTCCACTCGGGGGCTCTCCAGGGATGAAGTGGCCACCCGGGCGCTGGCCACCAGCTCCGACTTCCCTCTGATCCTGGCCAATGTGGCCAACAAGACTCTGCGCAACGCCTACGACAGCGCGCCGCGCACCTTCCATCCCTTTTGCCGTCAGGTGACCGCTTCGGACTTCAAGGCGATGCACCGGGTGCAGCTGGGAGAAGCGCCTGCCCTGGAGAAGGTCAACGAATCGGGCGAGTACAAGCGCGGCCCCTTGGGCGAGGCTCAGGAGTCCTACCGGGTGGAGACCTACGGGAAAATCATCTCCATCTCCCGGCAGGTGCTCATCAACGATGATTTGGACGCCTTCACCCGTATCCCGCAGCTGTTTGGCGTGGCGGCGGCCAATCTGGAGTCCGACGTGGTGTGGAGCGTCATCACCGCTAACCCCAAAATGGCGGACAACAAGGCGCTGTTCCACGCCGATCACAAGAACCTGGCTGGAACGCCTGCCGCGCTCTCGGTGGCCGCCATTGGCAAAGGGCGCACTGACATGGCCAAGCAGGTGGGTCTGGATGGCAAGACGGTGATCAATGTCCGCCCCAACTATCTGTTGGTCCCAGCGGCGTTGGAGACCAGCGCCGAGCAGCTGCTGGCGCAGAACCTGGTTCCGGCCAAGACGGCGGATGTGGTGCCCCAATCCATGCGCACGTTGTCGGTGATCTCCGAGCCGCGTCTGGATGCGGTAAGCGAGACCGCCTGGTACTTGGTCGCCAACCCCAATCAGATCGACACCATTGAATACGCCTATCTGGAGGGCCAGAACGGGGTCTACATCGAGACCCGGGTGGGCTTCGATGTGGATGGAGTGGAGATCAAGGCCCGTCTGGACTTCGGGGCCAAGGCCATCGATTGGCGCGGCTTCCACAAGAACGCGGGCGCTTAAGGAGAGAGCACTATGAAGAACTTCATTCAGCCGGGTGACCTGGTCACCCTGACTGCCCCCACCGGGGGCGTCTCCAGTGGCGATGGCGTGCTGGTCGGAGGACTGTTCGGCATTTGCGCTTATGACGCCGCTGAAAGCGAAGCGGTGGAGGTGCGGCTCACCGGAGTGGTGGAGCTCCCCAAGGCCACAGGGGCCATCACCCAGGGGGCAAAGGTCTACTGGGACAATACCGCCAAGAACGTCACCACCACGGCGACTTCCAACTCCCTGATTGGCGCGGTGACTCAGGCGGCAGCCAGCGGGGACGCTACGGCCATTGTGCGCCTCAACGGCGTTGCTGTCTGATGAACGTGTTTGATCTGGCGGTGGACGCCGTTTTCCAGAACTTCGGCGTTCCCGCCACCTACACCCCAGTTTCAGGTGGTACTGCGACAGCCATCACGGTGCTGGCCAAGCGGCCGGATGAGGTAGTGGGCTTTGGGGAGACCCGCATTGCGGCGGAGATCTCGCTATTTGAGATTCGCGCCAGCGACATTGCTGACCCACAAGCGGGCGATGTTATCACCCTGAACGGCATCGACTATACCGTTCAAGGAACGCCGAGCCGAGACGCCGAGCGACTCGTGTGGGTGGTGGAGGCATTCATCACATGAGGCTGGCCACGACCATTCTCGGCTCCATCCGGCAGGACATGGAGCAGGATCTGCGGAAGCTGAATCGGGCGGTGGTCTCCGGTACCCGAGAAACAGGCAGAGGGCTCAAGCAGGATCTGCGACAGGATATAGTCTCATCCGGTCTTGGCTCACGGTTGGCCAGAACTTGGCGGGATCGCGCATATCCCAACCAGGGGCTCAATGCCGCTTCGCTGGTCTGGTCCAAAGCGCCGCACATCGTCCAGGCCTTTAACCGAGGCGTGGTGATCCGAGGGCGCAATAGCCGGTGGTTGTCTATACCCACGCCACAAGCGCCAAAGCGGGGCGTGGATGGCAAGCGACTACATCCCGGCAACTTCCCTGAGCATCGTTTTGGGAAATTGCGTTTTGTCCATCGCCCGGGCCGCTCATCGCTGCTGGTGGTGGATGGGGTGCGCATCAGCACTAAAACGGGTCGTGTGGGACGTCAGGCCAAGGGTGGCATCTATACCAAGTCGGGCCGGTTGAAGTCCGGTATCACCAGCGTGGTGATGTTCGTGATGGTGCCTCAGGTACGGCTGCGCAAGCGGCTAAATGTGAAACGGGCCGCTCAGCGATGGGCGGGCAAGTTGCCCAGAGTGATCGACAGCCACATGGGGCGTAGCCGTGGGTAGCAAAGCCGAGCAGATCCTTCAGGCTCTGACAGCTCTCCTGCAAGCCATCTCCGGCCCCACCGTTCTGCGCAACGCCGCATTGCCCACGCGTATTCCTCCAGATGGCGTAATCATTCTTCGAGATGGAGATCCTGGTGAACCTGAGCAGTCTCTGGGCGGCGTTGGCGGCTGCTACTACCAGCATAGTGTGGAGATCGAAATCATCATCCAGCACGGTGACGCCGATCAGCGTCAGAGCCTCTTTGATGATCTGCTGTTGGCTGTTGCTGGCGAATTGGACGCCGATTCCACGTTGGGTGGGCTGATCTACGGCATGACCTATGGCCGACCGGCCATTCAGTTGGAACACGAAGAGGGCGCAGCGCCCCTCTTGGGCGGGGTGATTGAACTGACCCTCGATTACGAGACCGCATCACCGATCTCCTGAACTTTCATTCTGACAATTGAGAGGAAACCCACATGAGCCGCGCTTACGGTTCAAACGCTACCCTATTGCTCAAACGGGAGGGCAGCTACGGCTCCATCCCTACGGGCAACTACATGCAGATGCCCTTCAATCGCTGCTCTTTGAGTAGTGAACAGGGGCTCATTGCCGACCCTGTCCTGGGACAAGGGCGTGATCCCCTGGCTCCGCTGCAGGATGTCATCAATGACGAAGGCGACATTGTCATCCCCATGGACGTGCGCTATCTGGGCCTCTGGCTGACGGCGCTGCTGGGTGATCCCACCACCACCGGAACCGGACCCTATGTCCATGAGTTCCACTCGGGCAAGGCAAGCATCCCCAGCTACAGCGCCGAGGTGGGGCTCTCCCAGGTTCCCGCCTTCTTCATGCATCAGGGTGTGAAGGCCAACTCCATGGCCTTGGAGTTCCAACGCTCCGGCCCGGCGGCCGCCACCATCGGCGTCATCGCCCAGGGGGAAACCCGCAACGGAACGACCCAGGGCGGCACGCCCACCACACTCACCTTCAACCGCATCAGCCAGTTCCAGGGCAGCATCAAGCGCAGCGGCACGCTCATCGCCAATCTGACAGCAGGTTCGCTGACTTACTCCAACAATCTGGAGAAGATCGAAACCATCCGCAATGACGGCCTCATCGATGGCGCCGACCCCACCATCGCTGCCCTCACCGGCAAGATCGATGTGCGCTTTGCTGACACCACGCTTGTTGATCTGGCATCAAACGGTACGCCGGTGGATCTGCAATTCGCCTACATCATCGACGCGGACAACAGCGTGGTGTTCGACTGCCACGAGGTCTATTTGCCCAAGCCCAAGCTCACCGTGGATGGCCCTGGTGGGGTACAGGCGAGCTTTGACTTCCAGGGAGCCAAGAACGCCACAGCGGGGCGCATGCTCACCGTGACCCTCACCAACGACGAAGATGAGAGTGTGTACCTGTGATTTCTCTGAGCCAACCCAAAGAGCCGTTTGATCTGGACCTGCCCTACGGCGTGACGGTGACGGTCAAGCCCCTCACCACAGCCGCCATGTCTTTGTGTCAGACTGCCACGCGCCGTCGCTTAGAGCGGGAGTATCCCGAAGCCGAGGAAGGAGAGCAGCGCGAGGGGCTGTTCCACGCCTATCTGATCCAGGAACTGGCGGTCAACCACATTACCGCGTGGAGCGGCGTCGGCGATGACAATGGCGGTGAAGCGCCGCTCAATCGCCAGAACGTCGTGGCGCTGATGGATCGCTATCCCATGGGTGAACGGTTCTATCAGCTTTTTACCTTCCACCAGGTGATGCTCAACGCCGCAAAAAACGGATCCGCGCCCTCTGCCAATGGCATTTCCAGCCCGGCGGAGGGCCAGAGTACTGCCGAGAGTGTGCTGATCGCGGCGAGCCCTGCGCCCGAGGGCAGTCCGGATTGAACGGTGAGCTCTGTCCCAGCCGAGAGCACGCGCCGCAAACTATCGAGGAGCAGCAGGTGTTTGATGTCGTTCTTGCGTGTCAGAGCCAACTCCGAGTCGCGCCATCGGGACAGGTGCTTGGGCTCGACATGAGCGTGGCGTTGCAGATGGCGAATGCCATGGGGATGGAAAGGGCTGCGGCGGCTGAGTTGCTGCCGTGGGCGGAGATGGGTTTGCGCGAGGCGATCAGTCGCGGCTCTGCTTGAGATCCCGGTAGAAGTTCTCATGGCTGCCAAGGGCCAGGAGAAACAGCGTTACGCTTTCATCGTCATGCTCATAAGCCAGTAGCATCAGTTGGCCAACCATCTTGAATTTGTAGACGCGCACGCCGGATAGATCACCGACCTTGGGTTCGCCAATGTCTGGATCTTTCACAATGGCGCGCACAGCCACATCAAGCGCCTTCTTTTGGTTGGCGTGGAGGCGCTTGACCGCATTCTTGAACGGGCGTGATTGAAGGATGCGCATCAGCCGAAGGTGTACTCTTCCATTTCGTGCTCACCCTCTTCCCGCGCCAACAGGATCTCTTTGATCATGCTGAACGGCAGATCAGGATTCTCTTCTGCGATCTTGCCGATGCGCGACCAGTATTCGATCTGCTTGGGCAAAGATCGTTGATAGATACGGCCATAGCGTTTGGCTTCCGCGCCAAGCTCATCTGAAATTTTCACGTTGATGGACATGTGGAGCCCTCCTCTCTAATGCTCCATTTTACGCCAAAACGGACCATAAAGAAGCAATATTTGCCATGACCCGCACCCAGCACAGCTACAGCATCCGCCTGTCCGTTGAGCAGGGCGGCAAGGTCAAAGCCGAACTGGCCGATATCGGAGTCAGCGGCGAGAGCTCTTTCAAGCGCATCCGCACCGCCAGCAATGACGCCTCCCGTGGCTTGGAGTCCCTCACCAGCCGCGCCACCTCCCTGCATACCAACATCGCCCGGCTCACCGGCATTATCGCCGGACTCACCGCCGCCGGTGGCATCACCGCCCTGGCCAATCGCGCCATTACCGCCGCAGACGCCATCGGCAAAACCGCAGACCGGATTGGCGTGGGCGTGGAGTCGCTCCAGGCTTTGCGCTATGCCGCCGACTCGGCGGGCGTCTCCCAGCAGACTCTGGAAATGGCATTGCAGCGCTTTGGCCGTCGCGCCGCTGAGGCCGCCCAGGGAACCGGGGAAGCCAAAGCCGCGCTCCGTGAGTTAGGCATCTCGGTCCGGGATGCTGGCGGCAATGTCCGTGATACGGAAGACCTTCTCCTCGACGCCGCCGATGCGCTCAAAGGTGTCGAGAACCAGTCCGACCGGGTGCGTTTGGCGTTTAAGCTGTTCGACTCCGAGGGCGTCAAGCTGTTGCAGATGTTGCAGAACGGCTCTGAGGCGATGCGCGAGACCATGCAGCGCGCGCGGGATCTGGGCATCGTGCTGGAAGAGGAACTAATCCGTAACGCCGAAGATGCACGCAATGAGCTGGACACTCTAGCCAAGGTTCTCGACGCCAATCTCTCGCGCGCCCTGCTGAATCTGGCTCCGGCAATTTCGGACGCCTCCACCTGGCTGTCAGACCTGGCCAGCGATGCCGGGGTTGCGTATGAGAAATTCAAAGCCATCGTCACCGGCGACACCAATTTCGAGAATCTCAGTATGCGCGCGGTGGCGGCTACGGTGCGGGAGTACCGAGAGGAGGTGGAGTCGCTCCAAAAGGTCATCCAGAGCAACGAGACCTATCGTGACATGTTTCCCCATGCGCCGGACCGCATGAGCGAGGGGGCGCTGGACGGCTTGCGCGCGCAGTTGGCGGAGAAGGAACGTATTCTGGCCCAATGGTCGGCCAAATTGGCGATGATGAAGGCGAAGAATGAGGAGATCGCCAACGACATCGCCAATGTGCCCATCGGTCCCGATCCTGATGTGGCCAAACAAGCGGCGCGGGAGTTGGCGCGCATTGAGAGCGCGCTACAGGATGATCTGGAGAAATTGCGCTCCGCCGGCCTCTCCAAGCGGCAGTTGCTGGAAGAGAGTCATACCCAGGCGCTGCTTAAACTGCGTGATCTGCGCGACAAGGCGCTCACCGATGCAGAAAGGGCGCGCATCGACCAGGCAATGGAGGATGAATATGAGCGTTATCGACTGGAGCGCGCAAAGCTGGTGGGTGTTGAGCGCGAGTATCTGGCTGAACTCAAGAATGAGATTGCCCTTCATCAGCAGGTCATCGACGGCAAGATCCCGTTGGAAGAGTTGACGCGCCGACTCGCCGAAGCAGAGCGCGAAGCGGCAATCCAGAAAGAGCTGAGCAACACACTCTCGGAAACCGGCATTCAACTCGGCTCAGAGCAGGCGCGCGAATTGGAGCGGCTCATCCGCGCCAAGGAGCAGGCGACGCGCACTACTGAGGAGATGACTGAGGCTGAGGAGAAAGCCGCCAAGGCCGCCAAGAAGGCGGCAGACGAACACAAGAAGGCTCTGGAAGCCTACGAGAAGAGCCTTAACGCCCCGTTTGAGCGCGCCGCAGAGGGCATTCAGAACGTTTTGACCGACGCCTTTGAGTCAGCGTTTGATGGCAGCCTGCGCAGCGCCGACGATGTGGCGGATGCGATGAAGCGCATCTTCATTCGCGCCGCGGCGGAGATTGCGGCGGCCATGGTGATTCGACCAGTCATCGGTTCAGTGATGGGGTCGGTCGGGCTGGGCGGCGTGGCGCAATCCATGGGATTGTCTGCTCCCAGCATCACGGGGATGAGTGGTAGCGGCGGTGTGGGCGGTTTGTTCAATATCGCCTCCACCGGCAGCGACCTGTTCTCCGCCTTTGGCGGCAGCTTTGGTTTGCAGACCAGCGGTATTGGCGGAGCAATTAACGCCTTTGGGGCCTCCAATCTTGGTCTGGCCAATGTGACGGCGGTATACAACGTCCCCGGCATTGGACTGGTTACCGGGGCAGATGCTGCGGCATGGTATGGGGGCGTCAGCGGATTGCCCGCAGGTTCACAGGCATTGGCTCCTGTCGTCAACCCTGGAGCTCTGGGCGGAGCCACCGCCATGGGCCTTCTCGGCGCGGCGGGGTTGGGCTATGGCGTGGGCAGTCTCGCCTTTGGCTCCCAGGAGGCGGGCATCGGCGGCGCATTGGGCTCCGCTGCGGGATACGGCATCGGCTCCTCCATGGGGACCATCCTGGGGATGGCTGGCGGTCCCGTGGGAATGGTGCTGGGGACGCTCGCCGGGAGCTTCATCGGCGACCTGTTTGGCGATGACGAACCCTCACCGCCTGCCATTACAGTATTCTTCAATGGCATGGAGCATCCTTGGGCTGGGAGCAACCATGTCAACATCGGTAACCTGACCAGCACCCGTAATGCCGATACGCCGGTAGATGCCGTCATCGCCATGAGTGAGGGGCTGCGGGGATTGATCACCCAGGGCGGGTTTACCCTGGGCGAAGATTACACGGTTCACGAACTGGGACATGTGGGATGGCACGCTGAGAAGGGTTACTCCGACAGCGCCACCGGTTTCGGTTGGACGGCGGAGAACTTTGGCCAGGCGATGTTGGGGCTGTTCGGCGGCAATCTGGCCAACGGAACAATTCAAGGCGCGGCCCCCGCGCTCAAGCACGCCCTGAACAACGCCAGCGACTACACGGAGATGGAGCGCATTCTCACCGAGTGGTCCGCCGGACGAGATCAGATGCTCGCGGTTTTAGAGGGCGTATGGGCGGAGCCCACCGATGCAATGACCCAAGCCGAAGCGGCGGTGCAGGCGCTCTCCACTCAGTTTGACCAGATGGCGGCCAACGCCGGTCTCTACAATATCGCCCTAGAGGAAGTAGACGCCGCGGAAGCGCATGCAAAGGAGCAGATGCGCAGCCAGTGGCGGGGCGAGATCGAGGACAAACTGCTACAACTGACCGATCCTTATGGCTTCGCGCTCAAACAGCTTCAGGAGCAGCAGGCCGGACAGATTAAAGCGGCTGAGGCGGTGGGAATGGGCGCGCAGGCGTTGGCGGATCTGCACACTGCGCAACTGGAGGCGCTCCGAGAGCAGTATCGCATCATCCCGGAAGTGGCCTCGGAGGATGTCACCGCAGCAGAGCGCGCGGCGTTGCAGTGGGCGGAAGGAATCCGCCGGGAGCTACTTGGGGTGATGGACCCCATGGCGCTGGCGTTTGAGGAGTTGGACGACTGGTATGTCGAGCAGTTGGCCCAGGCGGAGCAGTATCAACAACAGACCGGGGACCTGACGGCGCTCTATCGCGCCAGACAACAGGCCATTCGGGAGGAGTATGCGCAGATCGCTCCCGTGTTGGATGAAGATCTACTTGATTTCCTGGACGCTCAGCAGCGGCAGGCGTTGCAGTGGTCGGAGTCGATCCGGCGTGAGCTGTTGGGGATGACCGATCCCAGGGCCTTGGCGATGGAGGAGTTGGAGCAGTGGTATGCGGAGCAGCAATCTCTTGCTGAACAGCACCAACAACAGACCCTGGAGCTGACGGAACTCTACCTGACCAAAAAGCAGGCCATTGAGGAGCAGTACGCCGAGCAGGCTGTGGCAACCGCCAATGGCGTGAGCGTGAGAATGCAGAGCGCCCTACAGGGAATCAACAACACGCTGTTGGGGCTGGAAACGGGGAATCTCTCTACCCTGACGCAAGCCGAGCAATTGGATCTGGCCCGGACCGCATACAATGGCGTGGTGCAGCGCGCCTACAATCGCGACATTGACGCCATCAGCCAACTCCCCAGCTTGGCGCAGGGCTACCTCACCGAGGCCCGTGATCAATACGCCAGCGGTGCGGGTTACAAGAGTATCTTTGACTCGGTGCGGCAGGATCTGTCGGGGCTGCTTCCAAGCAATCAAACCAACCCTGCCGCCGAAGCCGACGCCCTCCGCAACGAAGTCTCCGAGTTGCGCGCGGATGTGGCGTTTCTCACTCAAACGGTGGAACGCCAAACCCAGCAGCTCATCGCTGCCGGTAAAGAGCAGGCGGCATCCGCCACAACCGCATCTCTCGCCCAACTGCGCGCGTCACAGCTTTCATAGCCATGACCATCTCAGATTCCGACTATCAAGCGTGGCTGGCGAATCCGGCTGCGGCGCGGGAGCTATTGCTCGAAGCCCAGGCTTATCGCAACGGGACTATCGATACCCTGCGCCTGTCGCGCATGGGCTACATCAGCCATGCCAGCGACTCGCCTGCGCACAGTACCTATGACGGGCTTATCATTGAGCCAGTCACCATCAGCCGCCAATTGAACGGCCTCTCCGGTCAGGCATCTCGCGCCTGGGGTGACATCGTGTTCGCCAACCCTGAGGGGCTGATGGACGTCTGGCTCACCGAGGCCATCTTTACTGGGCATCCGGTATCGCTACGGTTGGGCGACCCAGCGTGGCCGCTTGCCGATTTCCGCACTGTGCTCACTGGCGTGGGCGGGCGACTAAGTTACGCGGGTGCGGCGCTGCGTTTGGAGGTCCATGACCACGGGGCAACGCTGGATCGCCCCGTACAGTCCAATCTACTCACCAGTGGCCCAGAAACGGACAATCCAAAACCTCTCCTTTACGGCAGGGTTTACAACGCCAGCCCGGTGCTCATCGATGCCGCTACGCGCGTTTATCAACTCCACGATGGCGCGATGCAGTCGGTGGATGCGGTGCGCGACAACGGCGTTTTGCTGACGACGGGTACGGATTACAGCGTCGATTTGGCCAATGGGACGGTCACGCTGGTCTCTGAACTAGCCGGGCAGATCACCTGTGACGCTAGCTCCGCTACGCAGACCGCTGCCGACATCATTCAGGCGTTGGTGACGCGCGACGCGCTCACCTCTGGTGACTTGGACGCCGATGCGTTCACGGCTCTCAATACCCAATGCCCGCAGCCCCTGGGGCTCTACATCCGGCAGCGCCGCAATTTGGTGGAAGCCATCAACGAGGTCTCCGCCAGCATCGGCGCGTGGTGGGGCTTTACGCGCTTGGGCAAATTCACCGTGGGTCGGATGCCAGATTTGTCGGCGCCGGGCGATCCAGTCTTAGACCTGGGCCCGGACGACCTGCATGCGGAGATTCCCCGGCATGAGCCACTTGACGCGCCGCCATGGCGCGTTCGGCTTGGCTACCACCGGCATTGGAGCGTGCAGAATGCCGATGGCTTGGCGGGGGCGGTGTCTGCTGAGCAGCGTTCAGCTTTCTCAACCGAATACCAAACGACGTCGGCGTCAGATACCGCCATTCAGACTCAATGGCCGTTGGCCTCTGACCCTGACCAAGCGCCCACATTGTTGGCCGACGAGGCGGATGCGTCAACCGAAGCGTCTCGCCGTCTGACGCAGAACCAATCCGCGCGCAACAAGTGGACATTTCGCACCCAGGCTGGGGCATTGGTCGCCGATCTGGGCGGCATCGTGCGCATAACTCATATCCACATTCCCGGCTGGGAGAGTGGACGTAGCGGCATCGTCACCGCGCTGCGCGAAACGCCCTCTGATAACCGCATCGACATTACGCTGGTCACGTCATGAGAATTGTACCCGAAAACCTCGCCGACCAGGCCACGCTGACCTGTGCGCCAACGCCATTGGCGGAGCAACCGGTCACCCATCTCCAGGATCTGCGCCGTCAGCGCATGATGCGCACCGTGAATGCCGCAGAGCATGTGGTGTCCGCAACGTGGGGCGCGCCGCAGCGCATCTCCTGCATCGGTCTGTTTGGCCACAATATGCGCAAATCCAATGCGCGCTGGCGGGTGGAGCTGTTCTCCGATGATGCTTGGACCAACAGCGTCTACGACTCCAGCGTGATCCCCATGACGGTGGTGAAGGGGTTTCGCGCGCTCACTTGGCGCGTCGATACATGGCGCGCGACCATCTTCTCTGATCGGGGTTCCGCATTCTCGGTGCTATGGCTGGAGGAGAGCTTCGCCATCCAGTCCCTGCGCATCACGCTCTCCGATACCGCCAACCCGGAGGGCTATCTGGAGGCTTATCGACTGCTGGCAGGTTTGCACTGGCAGCCAAGCCGTGGCCCCGCCTTCAGCGCTACTCTTCAGGTCAATGACCCTACCGAGCTCACTGCCACTGCGGGCGGCACTCTGGCGGCAGTCTCCAGAGGCGCGCCTACTCGCAAACTCTCCATGGAACTCCGCTGGATGACGCGAGACGCCGATGCGCGCCGCTTGGTGGAGATGCTGACCAATCAGGGCAAGCGCAAGCAGATGCTGGTCTCTCTCTTTCCCGGGGCGAACACTGGAGAGGAGATCGACCACAACATTCTGGGCCGCATCAGCGACTCCCCACAGATCGCCATCATTCATCCTCAGCGCGCCCGCGCCAAATTGACCTTCACCGAGGGCTGAGCCATGAGCAATCAGATTCCCAGCAACATCACCGATGATGCCTACGCCGATGAGATCGAGGGCGGATTCCGCGCAATGCTGGTTGGCCATAACGCCGATGGCAGTCACAAAGCCAATATCGATGCCGTGATCGGCGCCATCTACGCCGAAACCTCTGTCGTTGCGTACGTTTCCTCCACCCAGTTCACCGTGGTGGGAGATGTCACCGCCACCTACATCGCAGGGCGGGCCATCAATGCGGTCTCCTTGGGCGCCAATGTCTGGAGTCATGTGGTCAGCGCCAGTTTTGATGGCGGTAGCGGACTGACCACCGTCACCGTCAGCGATGCGGTGATACCGTCTGACTTGCAGCAAATCCTCTATGGCATCATCACCGATGAGCGACAGTTGCCGGAGATGGGGTTTCTCAAAGCCGATGGCTCCGAGCCCTCCACCGGGCTGCAAGAGTTTCAGGCCGGGATTCAAACGCCGCTGTGGCGCATCTCCTCTGCGACCAACAAAGCCATCATCTACAAGCCCGATGGGACCAGTGAGGTTTTCAAGATTGACCTCAACACGGGGCAAACATCAATCCCTGGCTATCTCCTCATGGGCGCCATGGGCAGCGCCAACTTCGGAAATGGCGGCAGTACGGAAGATCCCTCCCACGCGCCCACCCTGTGGATTGGCGATCCACCTCCGGATCAACCCTGGAGCAACTGGTTTGGCGCAGGGCGCGGCTTCTTCGTGCGCAAGACCCGCTGGGGTTCGAACACCTGGCACAAGATCTATCTCTGCTCCCTCTATGACGGTTCGCGCATCGAGATCTTCGATCAAGGACCGGCTCCAACTGGGATTTTCACGCTGCCAATGGTGGAAGCAGCGAGGCTTTTCGATTCCACTCCGGCTCCCACGGCACCTACGGAGAGCAGAACGGACACGCCCTGGTGCAGATCGAAACCGGACGTCCCAACGGCGGGTGCCGCGCATTTGGCGTCAAAGACGACAACAACGGCAACCTGTTTCGCATTGAATCTGGCGGCAACGTCTACGCCAAGGGCTCCATCAACGCCAATACCGCTGACTTTGGTGAGTTGATGGAGTGGGAGGATGGCAATCCTGACAATGAGGACCGGGTCGGTCTGCCCGTGGTGCGCGCCAAGGACGTCGATGGTCAGCCCAATGGAAAAGTCCGCATCGCCACCCTTGATGACGACCCAAACGAGATCTTTGGCGTCATGTCCGGCACAGCCATATTGGTGGGCAATACCTTTGAGGATGAATGGGCCGAAAAGGACCTGCGTGATGCATACGGGCGCATTCTGACAGAGCCCTGCGTCCAACTGTCCTGGCAGGACGAGAATGGAGAACGTGTCTTCTACCATGAAGACCGCATCCCCGAGAGTGTATTCATCCCGGATCTGATCATTGATCAGGATGATCCCAAGCCCACGACAACCGACCCGGAGACCGGCAAAGCCGTCAATATGAGCGAGCGGCTCTACGCAGTGCGGCGCACGCGCAATAGCGATGGCCAGCCCCTTATGCGCAATGTGCAGAATCCTGCCTATGATGCAAGCCGAGCATACATCGGCCGACAATACCGCCCCGAGTGGGATGTGATCGGTTTTCTGGGGCAGATTCATCTGCGCGCAGATGTCCCGGTCAATCCTCGTTGGATGAAACTCCAAGATGCCGGGGAGGGAGTGGAGGTGTGGCTGGTGCGGTGAGTGCCAATAACCCGCGACGGGAGGCGTGCTCAATCTGGCACAGAGCGGTATGGCGGCTCAATACGCTGGAAAGTTACCCCTCTCAATTTTGGGTTTTGTGCAGTTGTAAACACCTTACTTTCAAAATGACCTCCTGTCTAAGGTGTAGGAGTTGAGATCAGGGAATATCCCAAAGCATTGAATTGATGTGTAGTTGTTTCTACAGGTATTTCAGAGACATCTTAAATTTCTAAGCTGAGGCATTGCAGCAGAAACAAAACTATCTGGAAATGCTCATTCCAAGGCCCATGAGAAAAAATACACTTAAAAGGTGAAATATTCTTGCAAGGCAAATTGCATGCGAATTATATTTAAAATTGTGTGTTTTGGATTACCGTTGTGTTGTCAATCAGTTGGCGTGCGCTGTAGGCAGATGAGCGGTGCAACGCTCCCGATATGCAGAGCCCACTGGGAGTCAGGGGTTCCGCCTGATCAGGCAGTGCGCGCCTCAATTTGATTGGCTGCGCACAGGGTGGATCTGTGGTGCGTCCGCTCTGCTGAAATTTGTAGAGGAACGCTCCGTCTACACCTGTCTGGACCATTCTATGTCCAGTTCGGCAGGCGGGCGATTTTGTATGCCGAGTTACGCTTAAGGTGAGCGTAACGACGAATTTGACGGGGAGTTGAATATGCGTCGTCAGTTTATATTCTTAAACGTTTTTCTAGCCGTGTTGGCGATGGTGAGTGATTGGAGCGCTCCTGAGCCGGTTGCCGCGGCGACCAGCTTCACCACCCGAAGCGGCGCAGCCAACACCTTCTACATTTATGACCCTGCGGGGCCGCTCACCTCCACCAGCACAGATATGAGTAGTAAGCTACAGACCCCTGAGACCGATTTGCGCGGCATCCATGGCCCCGGCAACAGTTATGACGCGAAGTTGATCATGGGGGACTTCGATGGCGATGGGCTGGATGATTTTGTGCGCCAGAGCACTTTGGCCTACAACTCCAGCGAACCGCCCGTAACGGTCTACTACCGCCACAATCCCCATTGGGATCAAAACCACAAGAAATTCTATGTCCACAAGATGAGCAGCGCGGGGTTATCCGCTCTGCAGACGAATCTGCGCGACCCCGCTACCGTGAAGATCAGTCGCGCCAATTTCAATCGTGACGGCAAAGACGATCTGTTCTTACTGCGTAAGGTCGGTACGGTCTGGAAGGCCTATGCGCTGATGAGTTCAGGAGCGCGGGACGGCAAATTCAATACATATTGGGACCTGAGCGGCAGCTTTTCGTTCAGCGATAACCAAACGCCATATCTGGGCGACTACGACGGCGACGGGTATACCGACCTGATGGTTGTGGACAAAACCACTGACGGCAAGTCGGTCAAAGTCTATTACAACGAATATGCCAAAAAGACGGGAACAGAGAGTTTTAAGTGGTCCGCCGCCTTCACTATCTATGTGGAAGGCACTGAGTGGGTCGCCGGCGAATCGGACAACGCCAAAACGGTCAACGCCCTGACCAATGATTCGTTAAATATCATTGTCGGAGATTATGACGGGGATGGGCGGGACGATTTCATTCGTCAGGGTAGCGGCGCGACCAGCCCCAACAGCAACTATCAGGTCTATCTGTCGAAAAACATTCCAGGGTCCCATTTGGTGGCGTCATTCAAGGCATATAAAATGAGCGCTTCCGGGGTTCACACCTCTCCGAAGCTGGATATCAGTGGCAATAAAATCATTCCCGGTGATTTCAATGGCGACCGTCGCATGGATTTTATCCGCCAGGAGTATGGCGCCTGGGATAATGATAATGTCGGCACCGCGCATCTCTATCTTGCCACAGGCGTGCAAGAATCGGCTAGCGGCTCCAATATAAACACGTTCAATTTTCGCGTTGTGAATCTTGAGCTGGGGCGCACCGATCAAAGCAGTTGGACTGTCAATACGACTTTTCAACATGACAATGGATGCCACCTGTTACCCGCCGATTTCAATGGCGATGGCCGTGACGACGTGTTCCGCCAGGAGACCTATGGTTGGGGGCACTTGGATAAGAATGTCGGTACAGCCCGGATTTTCTATTCCACGTGGTACGACACGTTCGCTGAAAGTGAGGTGTCGAAATGGAAACCCTATTTTCAACCGGAGCTGGTGTCGCACTTAGGCGTGGTGTTGGCGTTTTTCCAAGATCATGATGGAAAGTTCTACTATTCGGCGCGTGATCCCAAGAATGGCTCTTGGCAAGCCAAAAAGGAGTTGCCCGCGTCAGGTAACTCTGATGTTGTTACGAAGAACAAACCTGTGGTCGTATCCTGGGAAAACGCAGATACTCGACTCAGTGTGCTATCTGATGATAGTTACATCTACCTGTTCCGCATTAATACTGATGGGGACATGTACGCCGACCGTTTTACACTCAGTAACGCCACAGATGAGGCCAACAATAAATCCGAGGTTCTGTTGTTAAGGCCGCAGGAGATGCGGTACAAGCTCTCCGGTTCCAGAACGAATCCAGAGGTGGGGAGCGATACGAAGGACGAATGGTCTCTGTACGATAAGAAGGGGAACCCGTTTCTGGAGGAGAGCCGCAAGGTCGTCAAGTTCACTGGCCAGAAAGGGACCGACAAGAAATTCTCAAGCGGAGGTATAGCTGACCCATTCAAAGTGCTATTGGTTCCGAGCGGTTTCCCTGGCGTGAAACGGTGGGTTCTCATCTCCCATTACGTGGAGAATAGCACGCCTGAGATTCATATTCAGTCGCAGTTACGCAGCGAGGATGGTTGGTTCGCAACCGAGGACTTGAAAATTCCCTATTCGGAGTCGAAAACCACGGCGCAAGCAAAGGGATTCACTGATCTGGAAATTGATCCCGTGGACGCGACGAAGGTCAAAAACCTGGTGCTCAACCACTATCTTGAGCACACCATCACAGCAAGTGACCTGCCGGGTATTGACGCCAGTAATCTGACATACGGAAAAATCGATAGAGGTAAATATGATTTTATCGACGCGGTTGTGACCAACCAGAAGGTTGAGGGCGATTTAACCACAGAAGATGGCCAGAAGAAACTGAAGGCATCCAAGTCGTTGGTGATTAGCACGGGGAAGACTCCCGTTGCAATCCATCTGAATCTCCATGTGGATGGCTGGATCGATACCAGTGAGATCAAAAAATCCAGTGAAGCGACAGAGGGGCAAAACGTTGTCTATGGTCTTGATGCTACTCCAAGAGCCAGCAGAAAGCGGCTACTGAACAGCGTGGATGGCAAGCTCTATATGTACACTGCCGGTGGGTATCTCGAATCGCATAGCAAACACAGCCAACTTCGCTACGCCTATGATCCCACCAATAGCACCATATCCAGCCGCTGGAAGATGTGGTCGGCCTATGAAGGTCGTCTCTACAATACTGGGAATGATATTCAATACTTCGACAAGACCGTGCCGAGCGTGATTGAGGTGCCCAACTTCCGCACAGTGAGATATGAAGAGACGCCGGGAGACGTCAAGCAAGAGTTGTTCGGCAGCTTTGAACGGATCTTCCTTTTCACTAAAGGAGATGGAACCGGTCCCGTGCGCTCTATGGTGCTGCGTCCTAAAGGCAAGCTACGCGGCAAGTTCTTGAAAACGGTGTCAATTGACCCGACGATTATTGGCTATATCGAAGGCGCGCCGCCGGTGCCCATGATAAACATGCAGCCAGGCAATGATTACAGCGATACCAGTAGCGTCAGCTTGAGTAACACAACCAGCACCGACACGACTTGGAGCCAGGATTTGGACTGGGGCGTGATGGCGAAGATTGAGGGCCCCGTGGGCCCCAGTTCAGAAGTCGTACCGGAACGTTTTGCCTTTGCCGTTGAAGCGAGCTACGATTTCAGCTACCACCGCAGCAGATACCAGTCACAAGAGATTACCCAGGATAGCAGCCACGCCATGTTGGGCTATTCAGCAACGGCTGTGCCCACAGACAATAAGAAGATCTACGGGACCGCGGGCGGCGCCGGAAAAGAGCGCGTGGGCTGCAACTACTCCCCACCCAATGTCAGCACGGCGGACGCGATTTGGGTGGAGGGCTATTGGTGCCCGATGAACACCGGCTATGTTCTGCTACAGAGCACTCAGCTCAGCCTCTATGCGCTCACCAACGAGGATGAGCAGGGCGTCGAGCACTACTACGGCCTATCCCTGGGCCCAAAAGATGATGGGCTGATAGAAAAAACAGCCATAGCATTCAAGATCAACGGTAACTATACCCGTCAGGGCGATTTGAAAAGCTACGCCTCACCAGAACGCGCCGATATAGAAGAATTTAGCCGGATCATCAAAGATCACGAAGCGGGCGTCCGCACGCGTTATTTAAACCACGCAGGCTACAACGCTTTCGCTTCTGTTCCAGGTTTCAGTAGCATTGCCTTGACCAGTATGGTGGACAAGTACGCATGGAACGCGCGTGGCGGCTCGTATCGACAGAGCACGAGCAATATGTATGGTATGGGAGTCTCGCTGGGCGCGGCTATGAATCTTTCCGCTATGGTAGGTGTGTCCTATTGGGATTTGATGGCGATGGGCGGCGGCTATTTTAATATTTCTTCTAATGAGGAAACCAACAACACCGACGGCTTCGCGATGTCGGTGAATGTTGATCCGGAAGAGTCTGGATTGTACTCCGATGGCGTTACGCCAGCGGAGGACAGCTACGGCAAGGTGGATAGTTACGCCGTGCGCTCCTTCTTTTTCGCGCCCAGCATGAAAAACTTTCAGGTGTTCGTGAACACAGTGGTGGACCAGAACTGGTTGTCCAGCAATGACAACGATGCCATTTCGTTGCGTAACGCCATCAATGGACGACCGAATCAGGTGTGGCGACTGGCTCACCGCGTGACGGCGCTTTCCACGCTCTACAGAGGGTTGGATGAAACCAAGGCGGAGACCTCATTGACCACGCTGAACGACGCTGCTGCGACGACATCCACTGGAATCACTTCCGACGCCGCCTTCTCGGCCTGGATGGCGCGTGTGGAGTCCAAGCTGGACCAGATCATTGGCAAAGTTGATGTGGTCAATCAAAACATCAACACGCTGCGCACCCAAATGGGCCAGGCCAACTCAGAGTTCCTGAAAATCATTCAGGGGAATACTGGTTCGAGCTCGACAAGTGGTTCGAGTAGTTCAAGCAGTAGTTCAAGCAGTAGTTCAAGCAGTAGTTCAAGCAGTAGTTCAAGCAGTAGTTCAAGCAGTAGTTCAAGCAGTAGTTCAAGCAGTGGCTCGACAACGCCTGCGACTACGACCATCGCTAGCAATGAGCAAAACTGTCGTATGGTAGCAGTAGTCGGAAGAAGGGGGCGGACAACTTATAATCAGGTGTGTGAATAGTCCCTGCACATATTGGGCCGATAAAGCGGCAAGGTGATAGGCTTTAGTTGCCACCTCGGTATTCAACAGGATTGTAAGTATGAGTATGATCAGTAATCGAAAGAGTACACAGTGTGCATTGGCCGCATGTGCCCTGTGGTCGCTCACGCCGCCTTCAGCGCAGGCCAATGCGCTCGGCTGCTCGCCATGTGAAGGGTTCGGCGCTGTCGCCACACAACTGGATGACAACCCGAAGCCGGATCTGGCCTATGCCTGGGTCGCCCAGGGCAAGGGCTACTATGGCGTTTCAGCCAATCTGGCCAATGAGCGCAGCGGCGAGGCGGAGCGTTTCAACAAAGACGGCAAGATGCTGGATTATCCCCCGGTGGCGTGGAAGCCGCTGGGCGATATCCCTGGCGCAACGGCGGGCGTGGGTCTGGCTGCGGGCAAAATTGACCAGAACGCGGCGCCGGACCTGCTCTTCGCCTGGCTGGATGAGAAGGGCGGCATCCATTATCGCGTGGGTATGGACGCCGACGCCAATGGGGTCGCAGCCTGGAGTGACGCGATTTCGGCGCCGGGTCAGGTCGTCGGCAAGAGTCGCGGTCTGGGCGCGGCGATGGCGGAACTCACCGGCAACGCCCGTCCGGAGTTGGTCGTCGCCTGGGGCGTGGTGCAGCCGGACGGCAAGGCGCGCGGCTACTACCGCGTAGGCTTTGATCTGGATGAGAAGGGCGCGGCGAAAAGCTGGAGCGAACCTTTTCCCGTCGCCAACGGCGCCGCTTTGAACACGCTCGGGGTAGAGCTCAAGGGCGTTGGTCTGACCCTAGAGAACGTTGACCTGAACTATGCACTCGATTTGATCTTCTCCTGGAGCGCCAGCGCCAAGGGAACGGGCACCTTGCTGATGAACGTGGGGCTTAATCTTGATGCGCAAGGCCGCGCGCGTGGCTGGAGCGATAAGGTCACGCCGTTGCCCATGGTCGCCATTGGCGGAGCCGGGGCGGGTCTGGCGTCGGCGCGGGTGGATAACAAGCCCCAACCCGACTTCATCGCCGCTTGGGGGGCGCCGCAAGGGTTCCCGGGCGGGGTGCGCGAGTATGTGGCGTTGAACCAGGAGCCCGTGCCCGCTTATCAGCCCACGGAAGCGGATCTCAACACGCAGGGGGACGAGACGACCGGACTCAGCCGGGCGTCGGTCAACACGCAGATAGCCAAGGGGATCTATAGTCCCGCCATGTTGGAGGAATACGTCCGCGCACACATGACCGACACGCCGATCATCCCCGAGCAGATCGAGCAGGTCAATCGCGCCTTGGACGCTTTGGCCGTGGATGATACGGTGCGGGGCGAATTGGAAGCCTTGATTCTACAGCGATTGGGCATTCAAAGCGGGGCCCTGTAAATGCCGCGCGGTATGCGCGCGCTGCAATGAGATCACTCCATGGCCAAATTTGCCTATACTGCGTTGGACAAAGGGGTCAAACGCAGCGGAGAAGTGGACGCATCGGACCGTCGCGAGGCGGTCGGATTGTTGCGTCAGATGGGACTCAAGCCGACCTCTGTACAAGCTTGCGACGAGTCAGCGGAGGGCGTGGGCGGCGCGTCAACAGAGGGTTCGCTGTTCGCCTTCAAGAAAGCCGTCAAGCCAAAGGAGATAACGCGGGTAACGCGGCAGATGGCGACTCTGCTAAACGCCGGTTTTCCTCTGGCCAAGGCGCTGAAATTTATTAAGAAACAAGAGAAGATTCCGCAGTTGTCGGATGCCCTCGGTCAGGTGGATGAAGATGTGCGCGCCGGGGCAACCCTGTCGGAGGCGCTGACTCGACATCCGGGCTATTTTAACGCGCTGTATGTCAATATGGTCCGCGCAGGCGAGACTGGTGGAATCCTCGATCAGATGGTGGAGCGTTTGGCGGACATGCGCGAAGCCGATGAGGAGTTGGCCGCCAAGATCAAGGGCGCGATGACCTACCCTGCGTTGATGATGTTGGCGATGTTGGGTTCGATCTTGATTCTGTTCGTTTTCGTCATCCCCAAGTTTGCGGTGATGTTTGAAGACATGGGGCAGGCGTTGCCAACGCCGACGCTGATCATGCTGGGGATCGGCGATGTGCTGCAGCAGGGGTGGTGGCTGATTGTTGGAACGCTGGTGGGTCTGTATGTCGGCGTGCATACCTATGGTCAAACGCCTAATGGACGTCTGACACTGGACCGGATTCAACTCAAAACGCCGTTAATCGGCGATTTTGTTAGTAAGGTCGCCATGGCGCGACTGTGCCGGATTATGGGCACCTTGTTGGATTCGGGCGTGCCGTTGCTGACTACCTTTGAGGCCGGTAAAGGGGTGGCGGGCAATGCGGTGATCTCAGATGCGATAACCGGATCGCTCAACGCCATACGCGAGGGTGGACGCATCGGACCGACGTTTGCGGCGACTGGCGCGTTTCCGGAACTGGTGACGGAGATGATTACGTTGGGCGAGGAGTCTGGCCGGGTGGGCACGATGATGCTGAAGGTCGCCGCCATCTACGAGCGCCAGACGGATGAGACGGTGAAAACCCTCACCTCCATCCTGGAGCCCGTCATGATCCTGGTGATGGGGGGCGTTGTCGGCATGGTGGTGGTCGCCATGCTGATGCCCATTTTTGAAATGAATCTGATTGGTGGCTAAACGGGGAGAAACGGTGATGGCGCGTGCGGTTTTCGCCTTGGTTTTCACGCTTGCGGCCAGCGTTGCGTCGGGGGTGTCGCACGCCCAGTCGGCTGCCTCCGATTTTAGCGCGCCGCCAGCGCCGAATGTTACTTCGGAGCCGTTGAGCCTGGAAGGGATGTCGACTCTGCTGGAAAAATTAGATTTGTTACGCAGCGACGTGCAGCGGGTGACAGATACGCAGTGGGAGTATCGTCTGATGCAGCGTAATCGGTTGGAGCAATTAGAGCCGCGCTTGGCGGAGCTGGGCGATGCGGGGTGGGAACTGGTGGGCGTGACCCGCGATGAAGGGTTTGTGTTCAAGCGACGCAAAGGGCGCGCGTCCTCTGACGCCAGGCCATGAGTGCAATTGACAGAGGCTTTTCCCTGATCGAGTTGCTGGTGGTTATGGCGATCATGAGCATTGCCTTGGCGGTGGTTGCGCCGCGCTTTTCCGACCGCTTGACCACAAGCCGCCTGTCGAACGCGGCCAGAAGCTGCATCACGATGGCGCAGATGGCGCGGTTTGCCGCTCTAAAGAGCGAGCATCTGATTTGTCTGCGTTTATCCCAAAGCGGGAGGGCGCTGATGGTAACCGAAGCGAATGCGCATGATGTCTGTTTGCCGGAGGCGGCTCAGGCGGATGGAATGCCTGCGCCCCGCACTCTACCGGAGAGCGTGACGGCGGTTTTTCAGCCTGTTGGAGGGCAGCAGGGCGCGGCGCGCAATCAGTTGCGATTTTGGCCGGACGGTTCGTCCGATGCCGGAACAATGACGCTGGCGGCGCCAGGCGCTGAGGAGTTGGTATTGGTCATGTCGGCCCCGCTTGGCCGTTTGAAATTGGCGCCATGAGACGCCGTCGGTTGTGTGCTTGGTTTGGCATAAGCACAGGCTTTACGCTGCTGGAAGTGATGGTTGCGCTAGCGGTGCTCGCTGGCGGATTGAGTGCGGTTCTGAGCGTGTTTTCCAACGCGGCGTGGTCTACGGGTTTGGCCAGCGACTATGGCCGTGCGCGCGATCTGGCCGAGAGCCGGTTGGTCCTGGCGGTGACCAATCACCCGCTCCAGGCAACCCGTGAAGATGGAGATGATGGGCGTTTTCACTGGCGTATTGAGGTGTCTGAGGATTCGCGCCAGAAAGCGCTGTTCCATATTGTGTCAATCGTCTCATTTGTCCGTGGTGGGCAGAGCCGGGATGTGCGCTTGGAGACGTGGGAAGCTCAACGGATATTGGAGCGTCAGGGTTTGAAGGAAAGCTGAAACGATGCAGGTAAAAATCAGGCGAATATTCGGACGCGTTGTGTTCTCCGTTCTTCTATTGTCTTTCTTGGCTGGTTGCGCTCAGTCAATGCAGTTGGACAATTTGTTGGCGTCGAATGCTTGGAATTCCGTTCATCAGGATCGTGCTAAATTAGGCGTTATGGTGACGGTGGCCGACCGGGCGACTCTTCCGGAAGATATGACGATCTCTGCGGAGCCTGTGCTACGGATCACGCGAATTACCCCCAACTCTCCCGCCGCCAGGGTGGGGTTGACGGTTGGAGATACGCTGGTCGCCATCAATGGTCGGCGCATCAGCGGCATGGGCAGCGCCTATGCGCAGATGATGGAGGTCCATGCAGAGCCTTCTGTGCGGCTGTCGGTCGTGCAGGCTGGGACACTCAGGGAGGTCACCGTGTTGTTGGGGCCATTTGAACCGAAAGAGGCGTCCGAAACCAGCGAACTCAATGAGAATGAGGAAAGACCATGAGCCGTGCTGTGCGCAGGAGGTTTAATGAAGCTGACAAGGGCTTCAGCCTGATTGAATTGCTGGTGGTGATTGTGATTATTGGCGTTTTGGCGTCCGTTGTGGGGCCGCGCTTTTTTGGAAAAACCGAACAGGGCAAGATTGCTGCGGCCCAGGCGCAGATCGAGAATCTTGCCATGGCGTTGGATAACTACCAACTGGACAACGGCTACTACCCCAGTTCAGAGCAGGGGCTCAAAGCGTTGTTGCAACAACCCAGCGGCAAACCGCCAGCGCGTAATTGGCGTGGTCCCTATATGAAAGCGCGGGAAGTCCCCATGGACCCCTGGGGCAATGCCTACCAGTTCGTCTCTCCAGGAAAAATCAATCCGCAATGGTACGACATCGTCTGTTACGGCAAGGATGGCTCCGAAGGGGGAGAGGGGGATGATGCCGACATCACCAACTGAGCGGCGCAAGCTGGCGGGCTTCACCCTCATTGAGTTGATGATTGCGTTGAGTTTGGCCGGTTTGGTCTCTTCGGCCATTTATGGCGCCTGGAGCATGGGCGCTGAAACAAGCAGGCGGGTCCAGCAGCGACTGGAGGCCGATCAATATTGGCGGTATCTGATCACACAGTTGCGCCGTGATCTGAGTAATCTGACAGCGGCGCCGGGCCCATTTCTTGGCAGCCCACAGGGGTGGAGCGGCGATATCGCCTCCACGGATGGGGTCATCTACTCTGTCGCATACGTCAACAAACAGAGTTCTGATAGCGTGGATGTATGGCGCAACGTGCGTAATGATTCGGCGGAGCCCTCATCCGGTGTTGTGGTATACAGCGCGCAGCAGCCAGTGAGCTTTCGCTATCTGACCCCAGCAGGGTGGAGTGATAACCTGTCTGGAGATGACGCGCAAGGGGCTCCGCTGGCGCTGGAAGTAAACGCAGTACAGGGTGGACAACGTCGCGTGATCATAGGCGTTGAGGTCGATTCCCCGCCCCCTGTCGAAGTGCTGAGGAAGCGGTGAGGCGCGCTGAGCAATACTCCTCTGGGTTTGTGCTGCTCATGGCGCTGTGGGTCATGGTGATCCTGGGCGGCGTGGCGGCGACCCTCGCGTATAACGTGCGTCTGGAGGCGCGCGCGCAGACCCTGGCTTTGACGGACTCTCGCCTGCGCTGGGCGGCGCGAGGCGGAATCCATTTGATCGCGGCGCGGATTCTTCAGGAGTCGGCGCGGCCAGTTCATGCTTTGGGAGACACGTGGCGAAACGACGCCGATTTTTTTGCCGAGCAGCTCCTGGGAGAGACGCTCTTCTCCGCGCAAATTCCGGAGTTTGAGCAAGTCACGCCGCAACAGCAAAAAGAGGAACCGGTCTTTGGGGTAGTTGATGAGAGCGCCCGCTTGAATATCAATGTCGCAACGGCGGAACAGTTGGCGCGCGCCCCCGGGCTCTCAACCGTGTTGGCGGAGGCGATCATCCGTTTTCGTAACCAACTGCCGGGGGCGGAACAGGCGCAAGCTTGGCTTAATATGCAAAAAAACCACAAGCAGGGTGGTCCGCCGCAGTCAATGCTCGTGACGGGACCAATTCAATCCCTACAGGCGTTTGCCCAACTGAGTGAGTGGGGTGGACGCGATGTTCGCGCCGCCCAGGTTGACGCACCGCCGCTGAGCGCGTTGTTAACTTGCGTCTCCTCTGGTCGCGTTAATCTGAATACTGCGCCAAAACAGGTGTTGACCATGCTCGGTTTTGACCAAAAACAGGTCGCAGAAATTCTCAAACGTCGCGGCGCCAACGGACAGGGCGTCGCATTCCGAAATATGGAAGCCGTGGTGAAATTTTTCCTGCCGAAGGCGTTCTTACAGGAGGGTGCAGGCAAATCTTCGCCGCAGATGATTCAACGCGCCAAAAAGTGGCGCAGCATGGCGCCGTACGTGGCGGTGAAATCCGATACCTTCAGCATCTATGGCGTGGCGCAGGATCCACAGCGCAAGGCGGAGCAGAAAATCCGCGCGACCGTGAGTCTGGATGCGCGCCGTTTGTTGTTTCCGGTATGGCGGGAATCCTGGAAATGAGCGCTCCGTTGCAACAATCGCGCAGCGGCGCAGTAGACAAAAGCAGTTGGCGGCAACAGCAACTGCCGACGAAGCGGTGGTCGCGCACACCCCAGGTCGCGTTGCTCGGTGGCGAAGGGCAACTCTTGTTACGACGTTTGGATTGCCAGGGCGTAGAGCCAAAGGGGTTGTCGGAGTTCTTGGCTTTAACGGCAGAAGAGACGCTTCCGCAGGGTGTGGACGCCTACGCGATTGACCATTGGCGAATTGATGAAAACCATGTGTGCCTGGCTGCGTTGCCACGCGATGCCATGCAAACGTCACTTGCCGATCAGAGGATTGATGGCGCGCAGGTGACACGGGTTTGGATGCCGGAGTTGCGCACCCCTCCCGGCCAAGGTGTGCGCTTGGTGTTACGGCACGCCGCTCAGCGTCTTTCCGCCTATGTGTGGCGAGACAATATATTGATTGACTGGTGTATTTTTAATGCTGAACGGCAACGCACATTGGCGCTTCAGTGGATCAATCAAGCGGCGCCGGAGCCGCCAGCGCGGGTTTTTGTTTCCGGCTGTTCGGACCCAACATTAATGGCGCAGACGTTTGCTGCGCTTTGGCCCCGGGCGACAGTCGAAGAGTATGACTTCAACGCATTTGATCCCAGCCAAACGCTTTGCGCAGGCGTCACCTTCACGGCGTTTTTGAAGGAGTTGGACAATCTGCCGACGGATGCGGGCGCCAAATTGCGTTTGGGGGCCGCTGTCGCGGGTTTTGCCGCGGCTCTGCTATTTCTTGGTTTTGCCAATTTGCTGACTTTGGAGGAGCAGGTTCAGGCGCTCGAGCGTCAAGTCTCGACGCTGAAAATGCGCGCCAACCGTTCCAACCAAGTCGCCTCTCGCATTGGCGAACTCACTCAACAGTTGGATGAGATCAAGACGCTGACTACGGAGAGAATCAGCGCGCTGCGCGCGTTGGGCGCTATCGGCGACACCATGCCTGGCGCTGTGGCTCTGGAGCGCATCGCCATTGAACGCAGTGGTTTGATTGCGCTGGAAGGCGTGGCGGACAGCGAACTGGAGGTGGGTCACCTGCTGTGGCGTTTAAGCAATGCGGATCTGTTTGAGGATGTGCGGACGCCCCTGTTGCAAAAAGGGGAGAATCAGGATCAGGCGCAGGTCAAATTTCGCATCGAGATGCGGCTCATTGCGCCACTGTTGACGATGCCGGAAGAAGCGTCGGAATTATAATGGGGCGCAGATGATTGTTCAGGCATACAAAAATCTGAAACCCAGCGACCGTCGCGCGCTGCATCTTTGCGTTGCGTTTCTTGTCGTCATTGGCGGCTACGTCAATGTGGTGGAGCCTTTGCTGCAGCGTTTTGAAGCCGTCGCCGCCAAACAGGAAAAGCTTGAGAAGAAACGTCGGGAGTATGCGCGCAATGTGCGCATGCTGCCGCGCCGGGAAGCAAAATTGAACGCCTATCGTCAGGAGATGGCGCAGTTCGCATTGCGTTTCCCGGCATTGCAGCCTTCCAGTACGGAGTTGGAGACCGTACGCACCATCCCGGAATTGATGCGCTATGCGCGCCTCTCCGGGGTGTTGGTCAAAGAGATCCGGCCGTTGGCTTCCAGTACGCAGAGCGGCTATGTCGATCTCCCGTTTGAACTGCGGGTCAATGCGACAAACTACGATGACTTCCAACGTTTTCTCTATTATCTGGAAGCGTCTGGGCGCCTATTGATCGTAACCGATCTGGATGTAAAGGCGGATCTGAAAGGCGCGCGTAAAGGGCTGGACAGGTTTCAGGCGCGCGTCAAATTCTCCAATGTGCTCAAACACGCAGACGAAGAGGCGTTTGCAAGCGCGCTCCCAGATTTGGGTCGAAGGGCGGAAACTCTGCGCATTTTGTTGCCAAAACGTCCTTGGCACGCCCCACTTCTGCTTGCCGCGGAGCGGCTTAACGCAGAGCAAGGCAATCGAATCAAGCTGGAATTCATAGAGGACGCCATCTCAGCCGAAAGTATGCTCCTGGGCGCCAATGTGGATGGCGTCGTGATGTCGTTGACCCGCTTTCTCAACGCGATCAGTCGCGGAATGGAGCTAAAAGCACTGACCGTGCTCTCTCATGGCGCCGCTCAGAGGGGGGTGGTCGCCAGTTGGGAGTCTGGGATCCAAAGTGTATCTCAATTACAAGGACGCGCCATCGGCGTAGAGAAGGGCGGTGTTGGCCGGTTCCATCTGTTCGTTGCGCTCCAACAAGCTGGATTGTCTTTGGACGCGGTGCGGATGGTGGAAGTCAGCCCGCAAGACGTCACGCGCGCGGTGTCGAACAATTTGTTAGATGCAGGCGTGACCGAGGGGCGCTTCCTCAGGCAGGCGACGGCAAATGGCGGCGCGCGCTTGATCCCGCCGCCAGACGACAGGCGGCTGGATACGCTTTATGTTTTGGCTGTTCCCCAGGAGCGGCTGGAATCACAGCGCAAGCCACTGATGGCGCTTCTATCGGCTATTGTGGAAAGCGGCGAGAGATTGGCGGACCCCGCACTACTCTCGCGATTGTTGACCGGATGGCGGTTTGATGCCGATGTCGCTCAACAAGACCTCAATGGCGTTCACTTTTATGATGTCGCGTCGCTACGCGCGCGTTGGAGCAGCAGTGGCATGGCGGAGCCACTGGCGGTTCGAGAACGCTATTTCCAGGAGAGCCGTTTGCAATTTCCCGATTTGCGCCAGACGGATCCCTTCCTGTTCGAGTGGTTGAGCGAGGCTCTGGATCCCAAACGCGCGAGGGTTGCGCGATGATGAAGCGGGCAAAGGCGTCCTCACTAAGCATGAAACAGGCTCAATCGCTGATGCGCGCGTGTTTGGCGGCGACAGTGCTGACCCTTGCTGGCGGCATCGCGCTCCTCTTCGGCGTGGAGCCTGTGACAACTGAAAAGATCGATGTGATTCCAGCCGCGCAACGGGAGATCACAGACGCCTTCTATGGCGCGCCGCAATTTGCGGCATTGATCTCCGCCCAGCGTACCTCGCCATTCGAGTTTGATCGCCATCAACTGCGAGACATTACCCTGCGGCCCGTTGTCGTCGCGCCAACCAAAACTGAGACCAAATCCGCACCGCCGCCCCCGCCGCCACCTAAACCCGACATACAGGGGCTTGCTTTGCTGGGCTCGATGCCGGGAGAGCGCATCTCCTACGCTTTGATCTCAGACTCCCGCCAAGGCGGCGTAACATTGGTGGTCACTCCCGGGCAGTCGTTGCGCAACGCCCAAGTTGAGCAGGTGCTTCCCGACCGAGTCATCGTCGCATTGGGTGAGCAGAGGGAGACGTTGCGCCTGCCCAAGGTGCGAGGCAGTTTGGAAACTGCGGAAATGGCCAAACGTATGGCATCAGATTGGGGGTGGATTGCCGGGCGGAGCGAAGCGGGGGTAAGCCCGTTGCAGGCAAAGCGCGATGTTGCTTTGCCCAACTCCGCCATGGCGCAAGAGAACCCGAGGCAAACGCTTAGTTTGGAGGAGAGGGTCCGCAGCTACAAGCGTTCCCAGCAGTCTGCGAAAAGCCTCGGGATAGCTGGGCGTTTGCTGAGCAGACAGCAGGCGCGTGAACAGGGCCTTGCTGGCCAAGCCATTGAAGTGACGTCGGTCAAGCGTGCGCAGAGTCCGTTTCAAAGTGGCGATCTGATTGTGAAGGTCGGAGGAGAGCCGGTTGTGAGTCTGTGGCGTACGACGCGGCAGGTGCGCGCGAGTAAGCAGGATCAACTGGTCGTGTCCGTCCTGCGCAATGGGGAGCAGATGACGTTGACCACGCCCCTTGTTGGCGGCGCAGAGTAGTCGGACCAATTGAGAGAAGAGCCAATGAGAATACGATTGAAAAAGAACGCAGCCCTGGCGGTTGCGCTGACGGCTACCCTCTGTTGCAGCGGATTGTCGATATCCGTCGCGATGGCCAACGACAAGTCAGGACGGCAAATCTCCAAGGAAGAAAAAATCCTCATCAATTTTCGTGATACAGAGTTGATGGCGGTGTTGGAGTATTACGCCAAGCTGATAGGTAAGACGTTCGTCCCAGAAGAGAATATCAAAGGCCGCGTGACCGTACTATCGCCCGAACCGGTTTCCCGCGCCAACGCTATCAAACTGCTGTTTTCTATTTTGGATATGCGCGGCTACGCTGTGGTCGAGGTGGATGGTTTCTATAAAGTTATTAAAAAACAAGTTGCTATGAAAAGCTCAGTGGCGGCGTTCAGTCCCAAAGAGGCGGGCGACCGTCTGGTGACGGAAGTGATCCAGCCTCGGCATGTCAAAGCCCGGGCTATGGTGGACAGTTTTCGACGTTTGATCTCATCTGAAGGGAGCGTCACCGCCGATGAGTCCGCTAATTTCCTTGTGATTACAGATAGCGCCGCCAATGTCAAAAAGCTTAAGAGTCTGATCTATCGCATCGACAAGCCGGGCGATGAACCCGTGACGCAGAACTATCGTTTGCACTATCTGACGGTCAAGGAGGTGGCGCCGACGCTGGAAAAATTGCTGGCTGATTCGAATGTTCAGCAAAATCAGAAAGCGCCTAAGGTTCTATTCGATGAGCGCACCAATACGGTGATCATCTCTGCGGTTCCCGCATTGCAGACGCAAGCGGAAAAGACCCTCAATGCGCTGGATGTGCGCACGCTGCAAGTTCTCTTGGAGGCGCGCATCGTGGAGGTGACCCTCGATGAGAGCTCGCGCATGGGATTGAACTGGGCGGCTTTGATCAAAGGGGACGATTTCAATACGACCTTGTCACTGGTGGAGTCCGGCGGCAATTCCACCACCGCTTCGACAGGCATTAATGCTTCGATCGTTCAAGCCGGGGCCTATTCGGTCATCCTCAACATGCTGGAGAGCGATACCCGCGCGCGCGTCCTCTCCAGCCCACACTTGGTGACTTCCAACAATCAGGAAGCCTCTTTGTCGGTGGGCGAGGAGATTCCCATGCTTAAGGAGTTTCGTCTCGACGCCAACAATAATCCCATTGAGACCTATGAGCGGCAAAAAGTGGGCTTGGATCTGACCATTCGTCCCACCATCGCCGACAATCATGATGTGACATTGAATTTGAATATGAAGCTGAGTTCCGTACTGCAGGAAATCGACGCTGGTCGTTCTTTCAGCACCTCGCAACGCGAGGTGAAGACCACCGTCGTTGTGAAAGACGCCCAGACCCTGATCATCAGTGGATTGATCCGAGACGATTTCAGTCGCGGCTCCATCGGCGCGCCCTTTCTCAAAGACATTCCGATACTGGGTAAAGCATTGGGCGCCCAAAGCGATGTGGGCGCCAAGCGGGAGTTGTTGCTGCTGATTACGCCGACCGTGATTCGTACGGAAGCAGATGTGAACGCCGCCTCGGATCGAGAGTCGCGCAAACACCCTGAGGCGGTTAAGGCGGGCGCGGTTCATGCCGAACCAGGGGAGTTTGAGTTATGAACCCGCGTGCATGCCCGGGAGGGGAGCCTGATGCAAAGCGATGAAGCGCTCTCAACAGGTCTGCGTCCTGCGCCATCCCAGATCAAGGCTCTGTTTGGCGGTGGGGGAGCGGCGTTTTCTGCGCTGTTAACAGATGAGTGGGTCGACTGGCTGGTTGAACGGTTAACGGTTCTCACGGTGGATGCCGGAGACTATTTATGCCGTCAGGGAGAAGCGTCTCCCGGCTTGTCCTGGGTTGCTCAAGGGCGCGCGCGCGCCGTCAATGATGAGCATCCGCGCAATCCGTTTGTCATGCAGGTGTTTGGCGAGGGGGGTTATTTCTGCGAAGAGGGGATGTTTGAGGCGCACGCGGCGTTCTCCATTCAGGCGACCGAGAAGCTTTCAATATTTCGCCTATCGCCACAACATAGCGCGGAACTCGCCGCGCGTTTGCCGCAGCTGGCTGAGCAGTTGCAGTTCCAAAGGCGATATCTGGATAAAATCAAATTCCTGAGCAATGTCAAATTGCTCCAGGAGTTGGTGTTGCTGGATCTGGAGCGACTGGCCGCCACCATGGAGACGGTGGCCCTGGAGTCTGGCGAGTATCTTTTTCACGAAAATGACGCTGGAGGATCCGCCTTTGTGATCTATCAAGGCGCTCTGGAGATCATCAAGGAGAGCACTGGCAATCTTCACGTTGTGTCATTGTCCGTCGGCGATGTGGTGGGCGAGATGTCCCTGGTGGATGGGCTGCCACGTAATGCGGGCGCTCGCGCCAGTCAGCCCACAGTGGTTTGGCGTTTGCTGAGCGGAAGCTATCTGGAGGTTATTGACGCCAGCTTGAAAAAGCAGGTGGATGAGCGCTTGGTGGTGCATCAGGCGATGGCTTTCGACAGCCATACATCCAAAGGGCAACGCAATATCGTCAGCGCCTTCTCACACGCGGAAGATCTGCAACGTTACTGGGAATTGATCAAGCAGGAGCGCAAACCGATTGTTGAGGCGTTGGCGGAAGTGGCGCAGGTGTTGGAAATGGACTACCTGGCTCCGTCGAGCAATGTTCTGATGGACCCCGAGTTGCTGCGCCATGTGCCGCACCATTATGCGCAGGCGCATCAAGTCCTGCCAATCTATCGGGTTGGCGATCGGGTGGAGGCATTATCGGTTACGCCATTTCTCGGCGGCGTATTGACCGAATTGACCTCATTGCTCGGGCAACGGGTTGCTTTGCGTTTAACCGAGCCCGAATTCCTGAATAAATTGATTGAGAGCCGGTACGGGGCTGATACTGGCCTGTCTGGCTCCCTGTCAGATCTAGGCGATATCGGCAATTACGATGAGTTGGACACGATTGAGGATCTTGTCGATCAGGCGCAGGCGGCGCCGATCATCAAGCTGGTGAATAACTTCTTTGTCGATTCCATCGCCAATAAAAGCTCGGACATCCATATCGAACCCTATGAAGAGCATCTGGAGGTGCGTTTCCGCACCGATGGCATTCTGCACCCAGTTTCGACGTTTCCACGCAAACTCCAGGGGGCCATCGTCAGCCGAATCAAGATCATGGCCAATCTGGACATCGCCGAAAGACGTTCGCCGCAGGATGGGGCCATCTCATTGCGACTGGAGGGTAAGAGTTTCGACATTCGCGTCGCCACCGTGCCGACGGTGTTTGGCGAAGGGGTGGTGATGCGGATTCTGGACAAGTCCAATGTTCAGATTGACTTGGAGCAGATTGGTTTTAGTGAACAGACCTTGACCCTGTGGCGAGAGGCGATCGGCAATACCAACGGCGTCATTCTGGTCACAGGGCCGACCGGATCGGGTAAAACGACGTCATTGTACGCCACCTTGAATCATGTCAAATCCCCGGAGGTGAAGGTTATCACTACAGAAGATCCAGTTGAGTATCAATTGGCTGGCATCAAGCAGATTCAGGTGAACCCCAAAGTGAATTTGACCTTTGCCACCGCGCTGCGCAGTATTTTGCGACTTGATCCAGATATTATCATGGTGGGGGAGATCCGCGATGAGGAGACCGCCAACATCGCCATCGAATCCGCTTTGACGGGGCATTTGGTCTTCTCCACGCTGCACACCAACGACGCGCCGGCCAGTATGACGCGCCTGATTGAGATGGGCATCGAGCCCTATCTCGTCGCCTCTGCCGTGAAAGCGGTGTTGGCGCAAAGACTGGTGCGACGCTTGTGCCCAGCGTGTCGTGAGCAGGATGACAGTGGCGTCTGGCGGGCTGTTGGGTGCAAGGCGTGTGGCCAATCCGGCTATAAAGGACGACTGGGCATTTATGAGTTGATGCTGATGAGCGATCCGCTGCGCGCGTTGGTCAATGAGCGTGCAGACGCCCGGGTCTTGTCCCTGAAAGCCCAGGAAATGGGGATGGTGACATTGCGGCAGGATGGTGAGGAGAAGGCCGCCGCCGGATTCACCACGCTGGAGGAGGTGCGCCGGGTTGTGAATTAGGCGCTTGTCCAGAATTCGGCGTCCACGAATAGTCAGAGGGGGACCTGTGCCTCTCGTTTATTCCATCCAGCCACAAATCGGTTCTGCCAATGGTTCCAGCAGGGCTGATTTCTCTGGACTGAACAGTCGGATTCCCCGACAATCGGCCATGTGGACCAAGCTGGGTCTGGTGTGGGGATGGTAGAAAGCCGATTTGCCCCATGGGTAATTGGAACGCTCCCAGCTTGAAGCGCTCTTTGACATTCAGGAACAGGATGGCTGACGACGTTAGGCGGCGACTCGTTCGTAGCGGTGATGCAGACCGCCAAGCACGGGAAATGCGACGACGCTCCCCGCCTCTTTGGGCTGAATATCGCGATGAACTGGGCAGTCCTTGCTCAAGCCCAAGTGGGTGCGTGATCCGTGATAGTAGGCCACGTACTCACCAAGCTTCTGACGCAGGTGCGCTTCGTTGAACACGATGACATGGTCGAAGCAATCCCTGCGAAGTGTACCGATCACTCGCTCAGCGATGGCATTTTGCCAAGGACTTCCAGGAGCAGTAATCACTGTCTCGATCCCCATACGCTTGAAAGCAAATTGACTAGCCATGAAGAGCTGATCACGGTCATGAAGTAGAAATCGAGGAGTTGTATCCCAGGGGAAGGCTTCACGGATCTGCTGAATGACCCAGGCGGATGTCGGGTTGGTGGTGACGTTGAAGTGAATGATACGCCGCCGCTCATGGTCGATGAGAATCAGGACGTGCAGCACCTTGAAGAAAATGGTCGGCACGGTGAAG
The DNA here is from genome assembly GCF_002109495.1 of Magnetofaba australis IT-1. NCBI lineage: Bacteria > Pseudomonadati > Pseudomonadota > Magnetococcia > Magnetococcales > Magnetococcaceae > Magnetofaba > Magnetofaba australis. The sequence continues at coordinate 100,900 of NZ_LVJN01000014.1, read as the reverse complement.
AAATCCATGGCGACGATCTGATTGGAGTGGTTCTCCAGGAAGGTCCTCCAAGTTTGGGATGGAGGCTTCTCTGGCCTGACCATGTACTTACCCACCGTTGTTTGCCCCACATCATAGCCAAGCATGAGCAACTCGCCGTGTATGCGCGGTGTGCCCCAAAGTGGGTTCTCTCGTGACATTTGCCTGATCAAGTCGCGTAGCTCCTTTGGAACAGGCGGACGACCAGGACGCTTTTTCCGGGACTTCCATCGCCAGTATAGTCTGAAGCCCTTCCTGTGCCACTTCACGACGGCGGAGGGCTTAACGATCACGAGGGCGTTTCGCCAGGCAGGCCATAGCCTCATCAGCCAGACCCAGAACAGACGATCCCACACTTTGAGCGTTGGCCGCTTTGGGCTCTTGCGCTGAAGGACATTGAGTTGATGGCGCAGCGCCAGAACCTCCAATTGGAGTGCCGTTCTGCATTTGAAGAACCCCGTGATGAACCGGATGAGTTCCGATAGGGTGGTTAGCATGGTAAATATCCTTTGGAGCATTAACATCAGAGCAGAGCGTGCATGACGGACATTGCGCAACCCCACGATCGGTTTCTGAAGGCGCTGCTGAGCATTCCGGAGCAAGCGGGAACTCTGCTGCGCGAGCGACTGCCAAAAGAGGTGACGGATCTGCTATCCCCGGAGCCGCCAGAGTTGGTGGATGGCAGTTTCATTGATGGTGAGTTCCGAGAGCATTTAACGGACCGGCTGTTCAAGGTGAAGACGCTGTCGGGGAAAGCGGCGTTCATCTACACGCTCATTGAGCACAAGAGCTACCCTGACGAATGGATTGCGTTTCAACTGTTGCGCTATCTGGTTCGTATCTGGGAGCAGGTGAAGAAAGACAGGGCAGGGAAGCTGCCACCCATTGTTCCGCTGGTCGTCTACCACGGGGCGCGCACGTGGAGTGTTTCGCCGAAGTTCTCGGCGTTGATCGAAGCGGATGAATCGCTGTTGCCGCATCTGCTGGATTTCAGCTTTGCGGTGGCCGACCTGGGCCGGATTCAGGACGAGGAGTTATCGCAGGATAGGCGTTTACGCGCCGCCTTGATGGCGATGAAGTATGCGTTTCAAAAAGGTGACGGCATCCTGATCATTCCCGAGATCGGGGAGGGGGTTCAGGGTGATCCAGAGTTTGCAAAGCTGGTGTTGAGATATCTGATTCAGACGCACAAGGGGCTGACGATGGCTGATGTTCAGACATACGCGGAAAAGGCGTTTCCTGGCGAAGCGGAGCACTACGCTTCGGTGTTCGCCGAGGAGATGATGTCCAAAGGGCGTCAGGAAGGGCGTCAGGAAGGGCGTCAGGAAGGGCGTCAGGAGGAAGCCGCAGCCATGTTGACCCGGCTTTTGAAGCGCCGTTTCGGCTCTCTGCCCGACTGGGTGGAGACAAAGATCACGGCAGCTAGCTTGCCCGAAATCGAGGACTGGATGGACACTATATTTGATGCGGAATCGTTAGATGCTGTTTTTAAATGAGAAGTGAGTTTTCGTTCCGGCTTACTCGCCTACCGATATCAACGGTTTGCAAACTCAAACTGGTTGCGGGTGAAATGGAGAATGGTTCGAGGTTGGTAGCACTCGGTCAACCAAAGTAAACAAGAAGCCCCAAGTCCCCTAGGATTTGGGGCTTTTTGCGTTTTCCGTATTTTATTATAGCGAATTTTCCGAGCGTTTCTGCTAATTCACGAAAGGGTCGTCTCGCACCCTGGTTGAGTCTGTATATATCAGCTACAGTTTTATAGACCTGTTCATCCACACGGAGCGTGGAGAGATTTCATGGCTATGATACCCGTCACCTGCCCCAGTTGTGGCAGCGAAAACACCGTCAAATACGGCAAGCGCCCAAACGGCACGCTAAGGTTTCGGTGCGATAACCCGGAGTGCAAGCGCCGGTACTTCCAACTCACCTATGCTTACAAGGGGAATGAAGAGGGCATGGGTGAGAAGATTCTGGATATGGAGAAGTGGCCCCATTATTTGGACAGATCAGAGGCCTCGATAAAGTTGAGTCCGCCAGTTACGCTGCTTTGTTGAAGGCCTGCCCCTGATAGACCTCATCTGGCGTCCCCCCGCCAAGGCGGAATGAGGCAGGTTATTGTTGTAGAAAGAGACTCATTCGCCAATGCCCTGTCGAGCCTGTGAGCCGGTTTCAAAGGCGTTCAGGTAGACGCACTCGTATTTCAGGGAACGCCATAAGCGTTCGATGAAAACATTGTCCAGCCAACGGCCTTTGCAATCCATGGAGATCCGTGCGCCAGCGTCTTTCAACACATCCGTGAAGGCTTGGCTGGTGAACTGGCTGCCCTGGTCGGTATTGAAGATCTCTGGAGCGCCAAACTTGGCCAACGCCTTTTTCAGCGCCGCCACACAGAACTCCGCCTCCATGGTGTTGGAGAGCCGCCAGGAGAGTACGCGCCGACTGAGCCAATCCATGATGGCCACCAGATACAAATACCCTCGACGCATGGGAATGTAGGTGATGTCTGCACACCAGACCTGGTTGAGTCGGTTGATGGGTAGATCCCGCAACAGGTAGGGATAAATCGGATGCGCCGGATGCGGTTGAGTGGTCCTGGGTTTCTGATAGATCGGGACCAATCCGATTTTGGCCATCAAATGCCTGACACGCTTACGACTGACATAATATCCTTCATGATTGCGCAGGTATCGCGCCATCTGGCGGGAGCCATAAACGGCGTCTCCAGAAACTGCTTGTCGATCAGCTGCATCAGCTCCAGGTTCAGCAGGCTTTCGCCTTTGGCCTCATAGTAGAACGAGGAACGACTGATCCCCACCAACTCGCACGGTCTGACAATGCTCACAATTTCGTGACCAGAGTTGGGTGAATGCCGTATTTGGTCGCCATCTCCATAAGGTCAATTCTCCACGGATGGCGTCCAGCGCCACACGCGCTTTGAATTCCTCAGAATGCTGTTTGCGTTTCGCCATATCATTCTCCTGCTGCTCAATGGGCGAAACTCAACCTTAACCACCTGTCCGACAAATTGGTGCCACCTCTCTCGCTGCAATGGCGTCCGTGCGCTTGCGCACGTTGGGAATGAAGTGGAGAAACGTCTTCTTGAGCGACTACTACGCGGATTTGTACCAACCGCAGAGCCAAAGCTTTCATCTGGCGCAACAGGCCATCGCGCACATTCGGAGTTTCTGCGCGCAGCGTCGTATTCCACTGGTGGGGCTGCTGATTCCGTAGATGCACGATCTCTCTGTTGAAGGCCCTTACCCTCCCACCTACGCCATTATCCATGCGATGTTTCGCCAACAGGGGATCCCCTTAGCGGACCCGTGTCAATGGCGCCCGAAAAATGCAGCACCATGGCGCCGCAATAATGCATCACTTGGGCATTGGTTGGGCGCGTAGCGCACAACGGGGTTTGCCGTTTTCCTTTGTCTTTAAAAAAACGAACAAAAACATCTTTTCAACACACTTGAGATTCAGAATGAGGGAGAGGCGGCAGACCTGTGGGAAACGTGTTTTCGTTTTCCACAGGGATAGCGGAGCGTCCGCCTCTCCCGGAGCCGCAAGTGGGCAGGATCGCCAGTTTCAGGAAGGGTCGGTTTTGCTATTTGAGCAGGAAGCTTTTGTTTCTGCAGCGCGCTTTTGCCGTTTGCTTTGATTCAGTCGATAGCTTTCGCCGTTCATCTCCAGGATGTGGACATGATGGGTCAACCGATCCAGCAGGGCGCCGGTGAGGCGCTCGGAGCCGAAGACCTCCGTCCACTCCTCGAACGGCAGGTTGCTGGTCACCATCACTGAACCCTGCTCATAGCGCTGGCTGATCACCTCAAAGAGCAGCTCAGCCCCCGTTTTGGAGAGTGGGACGAAGCCCAATTCGTCGATGATCAACAGCTTGTGTTTACTCAACTGACTCTGGAAACGCTGCAGCTGCTTTTCGTCGCGCGCCTCCATCAACTGGTGTACCAGCGACGCGGCAGTGGTGAAGCCAACCGCCAACCCCTGCTGACAGGCGGCCAGGCCCAATCCCAACGCAATATGGGTTTTCCCGGTTCCGCTGTTGCCCAAGGCGATGATATTGGCTCGGCGCTGAATGTATTCGCAACGCGCCAGCTCCATCACCAGAACCTTGTTCAATGAGGGCATGGCCAGGAAATCAAAGGAGTCCAGGCTCTTGATGGTGGGAAACCGGGCTTGTTTGATACGTCGCTCCACCATGCGCCGCTCCCGCTCAATCAACTCCAGTTCGCTCAGTCGCAGCAGGTATCGGCTATGATCAACGCCTTCCGCCGCGCACTGTTTGGCGATCTTTTCATATTCTCGATAAAATGTGGGCAGTTTGAGCGCTTTGAGGTGGTGCGCCAGGAGGATCTGCGGAGAGTCGTTCATGGTTGCTCTCCTGACGTCAACGCGGCGTAATCCCTGGCGGATGTACGCGCCACATGCACTTCGGGCAAAAAGGGATATCGGGACAGATCCAAACGGAGCGGACGTTGTTCAATGTGCCGGATCAGCAGATGTTTGACCGCCTCAAAGCCAATGGCGCCCAACTTCAACGCCTGTTGCACGGCAAAATGGACCTGTTCAAAGGAGAACGTCTCCAATAGGCGCAGAACCTGAATATATTCCCGCTTGCCCTTTTTACCCAGGCGGGACTCCATCAGACGGCGCAAGGTGGCGAACTCATCTGGCAGTTCCCATCCTTGCAACGGGGCGGCTTGATCCAGCGCCCTGGGTTTCTCCTCCAGCAGCGCCAGATAGTGCAAGGGGTCATAGATGGCGTCCTCACGCGCATAGGAGCGTGGATGCCGGGCAATCACCTCAGCGCCACAGGCGATCACCACTTCGTGGATGTAGCCCCGCACCTGCACATCGTGAAAGCCATAACGCACCGGAACCGAATAGTCATTGGTTCGATAGCGCACCAGCGCCTGGGATGTGACCTTGGCGCTCACCTTCTCGCAAGCGTCGTAGGGAATTGGCGGCAGCGGCAGGAACGCCGCCTGGTCTGTGGAAAATCGTTCTCCGATACTCCGCTGACAGCCTCGCAATGTCTGTTGACGACGCTCCAGGCATTTCTGGCGCAGGTGAGCGTTGAGCGCATCAAACGATTCAAAGCGGGGAGCCGGGACCATGAAGTTGCGTCGGGCGTAGCCGACCAGCCCCTCGACCTTGCCTTTGTCGTTACCTCGCGCCGGGCGGCCAAAGCGGCTATCGAACAGGTAATGGGATTGCAGCCGGATCATCTCTTCGGTCAGATCTCGGCGACCATCCCGGTAAACTTTGACCACGGCGATGCTGGTGTTGTCGTACAGAATGCTTTGGGGAACGCCGCCGAAGTGATCACAGGCGGCGTTATGCCCCGCACAAAACGCTTCCGTGGTTTCCGCGGGGAAGCCCATAACGAAGCTGTCGTCGCTGTAGGGCAGACTCATACAGAAAAAGTGGATCTTGCGCTCCACGCCGCCGATCACGCCGTGCGTTTGCCCAAAGTCCACCTGGGCGTGTCCGGGCGCATGGCTGAGGGGAACAAACTTCTCTTTCAGATGCAGACGCTTGCCGCGCACATACTCCTTGACCGCGCCATATTTCCCGTCGTAGCCGTATTCATCGCGCAGCCGTTCATATATCCGCTGCGCGGTGTGGCGCTCCTTCTTGATCTTCTCCAGATCGTTCTTGAGAATCTGATCTATGAACCCGGTGAACGGCCCCAGTTTGGGCAATCTGACCGGCTTGCTCCGCTGGTAGCCTGGCGGCTCAGGGTTCTCCATCATTTTGCGCACCGTGCGCGGATCCAGCTCAAAAGTCTCCGCCGCCTTGCGCTTGCTCATCCCGCCTCTGGTTACCGCCAAACGCACTTCTCTGTACATGCTCACTGAATACATCCTCCCACCCCCTGACCCGGAAACTCTATGACTGAGTTTTCTGAGTTAGAGAGCTTTTTCTGGTGTGGGATTTTTGGACCGCCATTTTTGGACGATCCAAGCTGTTTCAGTGATGCATTTTTACGGCGCCATTCTCAGACCCGACGCCTATTCTCCAAAAGCAGTTTGGACAGCGACCGGAACAGGCCTGGATTGCGCCGGACGATCCACACCCCAGCGTTGCCGCCCAAGCCATCATCGCCAAGCAATTGGACGACTATCTCTTCATGCATCAAAGCTGGCTCGATTCTGTTAGCGAGGCGAATTAGTGATTCTGGATTCAGCTCTGCTCGACTCTTGATTATGACAGGAGTGTCGCGTTGCCGGGGGCTATGTTGCAAATCTGTATCAAGATCCACACGTCCCTCAAAGTTCCGTAACTCTCTGCTTACAATTGTTTATAAGAATATACTGTTATTCTGAATCCCACTCTGCCATGATGTTTCTCAACACAACGACGCTGACCTGCTCTGCCTGGGGTGGTTGTGAAGGGCATAGTGCAGGGGGGCTTTTCAATACTAAACTCGACGATGGAGAACGATCATGCGTAGCAAAAAATCCGCTTTCTTGGCTCTGGCTGCTTTCGCCGCCGTTTCCGCCACCTCTTTGGTCGCCAGCGACGCCAACGCCTGGGGCTGGGGCCCGGGTTGGGGTGGTCCGGGCTGGGGCAATGGTCTGGGCAACGGTTGGGGCAATGGCGTGGGCAACGGTAACGCCAGCGGCAACTTTGGCTTCAACTTCAGCGGCAACGCCGACAGCGCCTTCAGTGGCTACAATGGCTATAATGGCTACAATGGCTACGGTTACGCCCCTTACGGTTACGCTCCGTACGGCGCCCCGGTGGCTCCTTTCGCGGCTCCTCAAGCTCCTGCGCCCGCGACCAAATAAGAGCGCCACTCTTAAGAAATGTTTGAATGTTCGAGTGCTGCACAGTGATCTGTGCAGCACTTTTTTTTTGTGCCCTCTACACGCTATGTCGCAGTGGAGGCAGCCTACGCTATCTGCGTTGTGTGTTTGACAACGACTCTGTGTCCACTTCACTCTCCCTCTTGAGAGATTTCTCCGCAGGACAGACCTCTGATTTGATATCTGACGCACCCCTATGACGATCTCGCTCCGTTGCTGTTTACACCACCAGGGAGTGCTACTGAGGAGCCGCCATCTGTTTGGTTCCTATCTGTTTTCTTCTCAATCACTTCTATGCGTGGCGGGGATGCGCTACACTGCAAATTCATTGACGAGCCCACCTCAGTTGGTCCCTCACAATGGCGTCATGTTTCTTCGCAAATTCAATGCGCTTGTCGCTTTGTTATAGAAGACGACGATGCGGCGCTGAGCGCTAAAGGGGAGCCCTTGGGCGCAGCAAGCGACTTTCGAGATCCGATCACGCGCAAAGGCGAATGGATGTTTGAGACTCAGTTAGGGGTGTGGTCGCCAGGGGAGCATGGCGTCCTCTGTCAGTCGCCAGAAACCGTATTGGCTGCGCTGGATCAGATTCGCGCGCCATTGTTGCTGGCGGGGGGGGCGCTAACCCCTCGTTGACGCCGCTCCAGGGCGGACAGTTATTTCCCGCTGGCGCCGTGACTTCCGAGCCCAACAGCGCTCCTGTTGTGGCGGCGCTGCCGCCTCTTTATCCCGAATGGTTGGGCGATCGCATTTTTACGGCCAAGCATGGCGCGCGATTCCCTTATGTGGTGGGCGAGATGGCGCGCGGGTTGACCACAGTGCGTATGGTGGTGGAGGCGGTGCGGGCGGGCTGTCTGGCGTTTTATGGCAGCGCCGGGCAATCGTTGGCGGTCGTCGAACAGTCGATTCTGCAGATCCAGTCTGCGTTGGACGATCACCCCCACGCCTGGGGCTGTAATCTGATCCACTCCCCGCAAGAGCCGCAGATGGAGGAGCAGTTTGTCGATCTGTTCTTACGCTACAATGTGATGCGGCTGTCGGCCTCGGCCTTCATGCAGCTCACGCCCGATGTGGTGCGCTTCGCCGCCAAAGGGATGCAGCGCGATGCTTCCGGCGCGGTGCGGCGGGCGCGCTATCTCTTTCCTAAAATTTCCCGGCCTGAAGTCGCCAAGCAGTTCATGTCGCCGCCGCCCGAAGCGATGTTGCGCGCGTTGCAACAGGCGGGACAGCTGACCGCCGAGGAGTGCGACTGCGCCGCGCAACTGCCGGTGGCCGAGTCTATTACGGTGGAGGCTGACTCCGGCGGACACACCGACAACCGCACCCTGACTAGTCTGTTTCCAGCGGTGGCCGCTTTGCGCGATGCGCTGGCGGTCGAGCATGGCTATGCCGCACCGATTCATCTGGGGGCGGCGGGGGGCATTGGCTCGCCGGGCGCGGTGGCGGCGGCGTTCGCCCTGGGCGCAGCGTATGTGATGACCGGCTCCATCAATCAGAGCGCGGTGGAGTCAGGGCTCTCCGAAGCGGGTCGAGCGATGCTGGCCAAAGCCGATGTGGCGGATATGGCCATGGCTCCGGCATCGGATATGTTTGAGATGGGGGGGCAGGTGCAGGTGCTCAAGCGCGGCGCGCTGTTCCCGCAGCGGGCGCGGCAACTCTATAGCCTCTATCAACGCTACGAGGGGCTCGACGCCATCCCCGCCGCCGAGCGCGAGAGTTTGGAGAAGAACCTGTTTCGCGCTCCGCTGGAGGAGATCTGGGGACAAACCCGGGACTATTTTCTCACCCGCAATCCGCAGATTGCCAAGAGCGGCGAGGAGAGTCCCAAAGTGCGCATGGCGCTGGTTTTTCGGTGGTATCTCTCCATGTCCAGCCGTTGGGCCATCGAGGGGATCGCCGACCGCCAGGCGGACTATCAGATCTGGTGCGGGCCGGTGATGGGGACGTTCAATCGTTGGGTCTCGGGGTCGGTTCTGGAGCCGCTGGAAAATCGTACGGTGAGTCAAATCGCCTGGAATCTGTTGGAGGGCGCGGCGGTGATTAGTCGCGCGCAGCAACTGCGCAGCATGGGCGTGCAGGTTCCCGATGCCGCGTTCAACTACCGTCCGCGCATATTGCAGGTGTAAAGGCAGGATGATGCAGGAGAACTCCAACAGCGGCGCGCGCCGCCCGTTTCTTCCCTTGGCCATTGTGGGGGTGAGCGCCCGCTTTCCCGGGGAGGGAGGGACCGCCGGCTTCTGGCGCGATATCGTCAAGGGCGTAGACGCCATGCAGGAGGTTCCCGCTTCCCACTGGCTGGCCCATGACTACCTGGACGCCGACCCCAAAGCCCCGGATAAGACCTACTGCGCCCGCGGCGGCTTTCTCAAGCCCATGCCCTTCGATGCGCTGGAGTTTGGTCTGCCGCCCAACGCTCTGCCAGCGACGGATTCCGTGCAGTTGCTGGCGCTCATCGGCGCGCGGGAGCTGCTCAAACAGGCCGGAGAAGCGCGCTTTCCCCATATTGATAGTCAACGCATCGGCGTGATGCTGGGGGTGACCTCGGCCACCGAACTGGTGTCGAGTCTGGCCAGTCGGTTGCAGAAGCCCATGTGGGTGAAGGGGATGCGCGAAGCGGGCATTCCCGAAAGCCAGGTGCAGGCCGCCTGTGAGCAGATCGCCCAGTGCTATGTGCCGTGGCAGGAGGCGTCGTTCCCTGGCCTGCTGGGCAATGTGGTGGCCGGACGCATCGCCAATCGCTTTGATCTGGGCGGGCCTAATTTCGTCTCCGACGCAGCCTGCGCCAGTTCGCTATCAGCGCTGCAGGGCGCTATTCATTCGCTACAGGTGGGCGATACTGATCTGGTGATCAGCGGCGGCGTGGACGCCATGAACGATGTGTTCATGTATGTCTGCTTCAGCAAGACGCCGGCGCTCTCCGCCACGGGCGACTGCCGACCCTTTTCGGCGCAGGCCGACGGCACCATTTTGGGTGAGGGGGCGGGGATGTTCGCCCTGCGCCGCCTGGAGGACGCCGAGCGCGATGGCGACCCCATCTATGCGGTGATCCGCGGTTTGGGGGCCTCCTCCGATGGTCGCGCCACCAGCGTTTATGCGCCGCGCTCCAGCGGTCAGGCGTTGGCTATTGAACGCGCGTTTGCCTCCGCCGCTGTGAGTCCCGCCACTGTGGGATTGGTGGAGGCCCACGGCACCGCCACCCGGGTGGGGGATCTGGCTGAGTTCAACGGCTTGCGGCAGGCGTTTGAACCGGCGGCGGAAGGCAAACGGCAATATTGCGCGCTGGGTTCGGTGAAATCTCAGATTGGCCACACCAAGGCCGCCGCCGGGGCCGCAGGTCTGTTCAAAGCGGCCATGGCGCTGCACCATCGGGTGCTGCCGCCCACCATCAAGGCGGCGCAGCCCAACCCCAAAATGGAGATCGAACAGACGCCGTTCTACCTGAACACCCGGGCGCGTCCGTGGATCGCCAACCCCGACCATCCGCGCCGCGCCTCTGTGAGTTCGTTTGGTTTTGGCGGCAGCAACTTCCATGTGGTGCTGGAGGAGTATGTCGGCGCTGGGCGACGGCCGGACAAACTGCGCGCGCTGCCCGCCGAATTGATTCTCCTCAGCGCGGATTCCAGCGCCGCGCTGAAAACGGCGGTCGGAGCCTTGCGTGGACGTTGTGAACAGGAGCCTTTGGCGCAGATGGCGCGCGCCACTCAAGAGGCGTTCAACGCCACGGACCCTCACCGTCTGGCGCTGGTGGCCGAGAGCGGCGCCGAGCTGGCGCGGTTGCTGGATGAGATCTCCGCCTATCTGACCAGCCACCCCGATCAGCCGCTGGATCGCCCCGGTTTGCACTACGGCGTGGGCGCGCCGTTTACTGACAAAATCGCCTTCCTGTTCCCCGGCCAGGGCGCGCAATACCCCAATATGGGCGCGGATCTGGCCCTGCACTTCGATATGGCGCGAGAAACGTTCGACGCCGCCGCCGCCCTGCCGCCGTTGCGCCAGAGCGGGCTGATGGATGCGCTGTTCCCCATTCCGGCGTTTGACGCCGAGAGCGAGCAAGCGCAGGTCCGCGCCATCACTCGCATGGCCCACGCCCAGCCGGGCATTGGCGCGGTGAGCCTGGCGCAACTGGCGCTGCTGGACGCGATGGGGGTGAAACCGGATTCGGCGCTGGGCCATAGCTTTGGCGAAGTGATGGCGTTGCATGTTGCGGGGGCCTTCTCCCGTGAAGCGGCGCTGACCATAGCCAGCCAGCGCGCCGCGCGCATGGAGCAGGCTTCTGAAGGAACCGACGGCGGCATGATCGCCGCCCTGGCCGGACGCGAGCAGGTGGAGGCCGCGCTCACCCCGTGGCCCGACGCGGTGGTGATCGCCAATGACAACGCCCCGCAGCAGGTGGTGTTGGCTGGTCCCCATTCCGCGCTTACCGAGGTGGAGGCGCAGCTCACGCAGGCGGGAGTCCGCTGCAAGGCGTTGAGCGTAGCCAGCGCGTTCCATTCCCCTCTGGTGGCAGACGGGGCCGTTGGTTTCCTGGAGGATCTGAACGGTATCGAGTTCGCCGCGCCGCAGTTGCCTGTCATCGCCAATGAAACCGCCGAGCCCTATGCCGGGGATGCGCAAATCATCCGCGAACAACTGGCGCGACAGTTGGCGCAGCCGGTGCGTTTCCGGCAGAGCGTGGAGGCGTTGTACGCCGTTGGCGTGCGGCTGTTTGTGGAGGTGGGCCCCAGCGCCGTGCTGACCGGGCTGGTGGGGCAGTGCTTGGCCGATCAACCCCACGCGGCGGTGGCGCTGGATGGCAAGCCGGGTCAGGGCGTGCAGGCGTTTTTGCGCGGAATGGCCAAACTGGCCAGCTTGGGCGTGAGCCTGGACTACGACCTGTTGTGGCGCGAAGCGCCGCCGGAGCCCGCCGAGCCCGCCGCCGCCCACAGCATCCTGATCAGCGGGGCCAATGTGGGCAAACCCTATCCGCCGTCGGAAGGGGCGGCGGGTCTGCCTGCGCCCAATCCCGAACCGGCGCCGTCGATTGCTCAAAACACAGCGCCTCAGCCTTCCCAACCGACGCTTCAACCTACGCAACCAATAGAGTCTTCTCCTATGGCCCGTCCCAACGCGCAAACGCCCCCCATGCCCCCGGTTACGCCGGAACAGCCGAGCAGCGCCGCGCCAGCCGCGCCCGACGCCCAGTGGTTGAGCGCGTTTGAACGGTTCCAGCGCCACACGGTGGAGGCGCAGATCCATTTTCAGCAGACCATGAGCGCCAGCCATCACGCCTTTCTCCAGACCATGGAGCGGGCGTTGACGGCGTTGGGACAGGACGCGGGCGGCGCGCCCCTGCCGCCGCTGCAACCGTTGGCTCCGATGCCGCCCATGCCTGCGCCTGCTCCCATGCCGATGGCGGCTCCCGCACCCATGGCGCCGCCATCCATGGCTGCGGCTCCCAGCGCCCAGAGCATGGCGCCGCCAGCCATGAGCGCGCCCGCGCCCGTTGCTGCGGCGCCAATTGCGGCGGCTTCCGTTGCGCCGCCGCCCGCTCCGGTTGTTCAAACACCGGTCGCGCCGCCGCCCGCGCCAGCCGCCAGCCCGGCGCAGGATCCGCAAACCCTGCTCTATGCGGTGGTGGCGGAGAAGACCGGCTACCCGGAGGAGATGCTGCAGGCGGAGATGGAGATCGAAGCGGGGTTGGGCATCGACTCCATCAAACGGGTGGAGATCTTCTCGGCGCTGCAGGAGCGCATGCCGCAGTTGGAGGAGGTGGAGCCCGCGCAGATCGCCGATTGGCGCACCCTGGGGGATATTCTCAATCACCTGGCCAGCCAGAGCGCGCCTGTGGCTGAAGCCGCCTCCACTCCGGTTGCCGCTGCGCCCGCCGCCGCCGGGCCTGCTGTGGACGTCACCCAAACGCTGTATGCGGTGGTGGCGGAGAAGACCGGCTATCCGCCGGAGATGCTGCAGGCGGATATGGAGCTGGAGTCGGGCTTGGGGGTGGACTCCATCAAGCAGGTGGAGATTATGGTGGCGCTGCAGGAGCGCATCCCGCAGATGCCCGAACTGGAGCCCGCGCAGTTGGCGCAACTGGGCTCGCTGGGCAAGATCGTCGCATTCCTCGAGCAAGTCTTGGGGCAGTCCGCTGCGGGAGACGTCAGCGCCCCAAAGTTGCGCCCCTCCGCATAGCGGACTCTGTGCGGGGGGAGGCCAGCGCCAGCAGCTTGATACGCAGCGTGCTGCAATTACAGACGGAGCCGCCGAGCGGCGCGGCGCTGCGCGGGTTGCGCACGGCGCGCAACGTGGTGGTGACGCCCGCCGGGCCGCATGCGCCCGAAGGGCTGGCGCAAAGCGTGGTGGCGAAATTGGGTGAAGTGGGCGTCAATGCGCGGGTGGATGACGCGCCGGGCGACCAGGACGACGGACTGATCCTGTTGGCCGGGGTGGGCGCGGATGGCGGTTATGCGCAGTCGCAAGCCTTGCATGCGCGCGCTTTTGAGATGGCCAAGACCCTTGCGCCGCGTTTGCAGCAATCGGACGGCTTTCTGGTCACCGTGCAGCAGAGCGGCGCGAGCTTTGGAATGCGCGATCTACCCGCAGATCAGGCGTGGTTGGGGGGCTTGACCGGGCTGGTGAAAACCGCCGCCCGCGAATGGCCCCAGGCGGGGCTCAAGGCGCTGGATGTGGACACGGCGGGCGCCTCTGCTGAAGATTTGGCGCAGCGCATTGTCTCTGAGCTGCTGCAAGGCGGCGATGAGCGTGAAGTGGCGCTGCCCGCTGCGGGAGAGCGTCTGGCGTTGCGCGCGCTGGAAGCCCGCCAAGAGAACCCGGGCGCGTTCCCGCTCCAGCCCCACGATTTCCTCGTCGTCTCCGGCGGCGCGCGGGGCATTACGCCGGATATTCTGGCCGCATTGACGCGCCACACGCCGCTGCGTCTGCTGTTGTTGGGCCGCACCCCGGTAGAGGAGGAGCCTGCAGCGTTGGCGCAGGCGGGCGATGAGACGGCGCTCAAGCGGGCGCTGTTCGCTCAAGCGGGCGCCCGTGGCGAGACGGTGACGCCGCAGCAGATCGGCGCGCAGACCGCGTCGATCCTGGCGCAGCGGCAGATCCGCGCAACATTGGAGAGCCTGCGCGCGGCTGGCGCCGAGGCGCGCTATGTGGCGGCGGATATCGCCGACGTGGCCGCCGTGGGCGCGGCGCTGGATGCGGCGCGCGCCCAGTGGGGACCGGTGGCGGGGGTGATCCACGCCGCCGGGGTGCTGGCGGATAAACGCATCGCCGATAAAACACTCGACCAGTTCAACCGCGTCTTCGCCACCAAGGTGGATGGCCTGCACACCCTGCTCACCGTTACCCAAAACGATCCGCTCAAAGTCATCTGCCTGTTCTCCTCGGTGGCGGCGCGGGAGGGCAACCCGGGGCAGTGCGACTACGCCATGGCCAATGAGGTGTTGAATAAAGTGGCGCAGGCCGAGGCGCAGCGCCGTGGCGGCGCGTGTGTGGTCAAGTCCATCAACTGGGGTCCATGGGATGGCGGCATGGTGGACGCCGGGCTGCGGCGTCACTTCCACAGTCAGGGCATCGGTTTGATTCCGCTGACCGAGGGGGCGCGCTTCCTGGTGGATGAGCTGCGCTGCAGTCAGGGCGACGCGGTGGAGGTGGTGGTGGGCGCGCGCGGGACCGACGCCCATGACTGATTTCCCGCGCAAGCCGCCGATGACGCCGGTGGCCATCGTCGGGCGTGGCTGCGTTCTGCCTGGCGTCCACTCGCCCGAGGCGCTGTGGCGCGCGGTGGCGGCGGGGGAGGATCTCATCAGCGACGCCCCGCCTGGGAGTTGGCGTCTGCCGCCAGAGAGTCTGATCAAGCCGGGCGCTGATCTGCGCGGTGAGGGGATCTGGACCCAGCGCGGCGGCTATGTACGCGATTTTGAGAAACTGTTTGATCCCAGCGGCCTGGCCGTGCCGGAGGAGCGACTGCGCGCGCTGGATCCGGTGTGCCAATGGAGCGTGCAGGCGGCCCGCGCCGCGCTGAGCGAGGCGGTGGGCGTCGATCCCGCAACGCAGCGGGTAGGGTTGATTCTGGGTAATCTCTCCTATCCATCCCGCGGGCTGACAGACTATGCGTTGCAGGTCTGGCGCGGCGAGGATGGCCCGATTGCGCCGGAGAACCGCTTCAACTCCGGCTTCCCCGCGCTGATCGCCGCCCAGGCCTTGGGGCTGAGTGGCGAGGCGTTCGCCCTGGACGCCGCCTGCGCCTCGTCTCTGTATGCGATTCAACTGGCTTGCGAGCGGCTCGCCGCGCGCCAGTGCGACGCCCTGCTGGTGGGCGCGGTCAACGCCGCCGATCCCATGATGATCTTTATGGGTTTCACCCAACTCCAGGCGCTCAGTCGCAGCGGTCAGAGCCGTCCGTTTCATCGTCACGCCGACGGCCTGCTGCCCGCCGAAGGGGCGGTGTGCATCGCGCTCAAGCGGTTGGATGACGCCATCGCCCATGGCGACCGCATCTTCGGTGTGATTCGTGGCGTGGGTCTGTCCAACGATGGGCGACGCGGCGGCGTGCTGGCGCCGGACTCCGAAGGCCAGCAGCGCGCCATGCAGGCGGCGTATGATCTGAGCGGCGTGGATCCGGCCAGCATTGGCTTGATGGAGTGCCACGCCACCGGCACGGCGGTGGGCGATGCGGTGGAGATCCGCAGCATGCTGCCCCTGTTCGGCGCCCGCGATGACCTACCCATCGGCTCGCTCAAATCCAATATGGGCCACCTGATCACCGCATCGGGACTGGCCAGTCTGCTGAAGATTCTCGGCGCCTTCGAAGCGCACACGCT
Organism: Magnetofaba australis IT-1; assembly: GCF_002109495.1. NCBI lineage: Bacteria > Pseudomonadati > Pseudomonadota > Magnetococcia > Magnetococcales > Magnetococcaceae > Magnetofaba > Magnetofaba australis. Next base: position 85,248 of record NZ_LVJN01000014.1, on the reverse strand, counting down.
GCCTCCCACGCTGCATGCAGAGCAGCCGTTGACGGAGCTGGCGGGCACGCCGTTCCGGCCCTTGGCCGAGGCGGAGCCCTGGCCCGAGGCCGCTGAAGGGCCACGCCGCGCCGCCATCAACAATTTCGGCTTTGGCGGCAACAACGCTCATCTGATTGTCGAGGAGTGGCGTGGCGTCGAGACGGCGTCCAGCACGTTCGCTCCGCCCGAGGTCGCCAGCGAATGCAGTGATGACGCCGACATCGCCATCTGCGGGATTGCCGTGATGACGGGTTCGGCGCAGAGCTTTGCGCAATTCCAGCAGCAATTGCAGGCGAAGCCGCCGACAGACGGCCCAGTGGAATCCCTGTTTGGCGTGTCGCTACCCATGGCGGGGCAGGCGGTGACCCCGCGCGATCTGCAAGCGGCGCTGCCGCAGCAGAACGCCATGCTGGCGGCGGCCATCGACGCCATGGCGGGGGTAGCGCCCGCCGCGCCTGAGCGCAGCGGCGTCTTCGTGGGCATGGGGTGTGATGCGGAGATTGCGCGCTATAGCCAGCGTTGGCTGCTGCGCGACGCCGACGCCAAAACCCGTGACTCCATCATTCCGGCGCTGGATGCGGCAGGGGTGGTGGGGGCGATGCCCAATATGCCCGCCAACCGCATCCATGCGCACTTCGATTGGCGCGGTCCGGGCATGACCGTTTCTGCTGAGGAGCTTTCCGGCGTCTCGGCGCTCAAGATCGCCTGTCGCATGTTGCGCGCCGGCACGTTGGACTTGGCCCTGGCCGGGGCGGTGGATCTGGCCCACGAGCCGGTGCAGAGCGCCGCTGTTCGTGCGCTGTTGCATGCTGTGCGCCACGTTATGGGCGATGGCGCAGTGGCGTTTGTGCTTAAACGCGCCGAGGACGCGCGCCGCGCTGGCGATCCCATCTACGCGCTATTGCCCAATCTCCCGGATGACGCGCCGAGCCAATCCTGTGCCGAACTCGATCTGCATGATGCCGATGCGCCCAGTGCGGTGACGGCGCGTTTTGGCCATGCTCACGCGGCGTCCGGGTTATTGCATCTGGCCGCCGGTGTGGCGGCTTTGCAGGCGGCTCAACGTCCTGTCGCTGCGCAGACAGAAGAGTCCCTGTTGGTGAGCGACGACGAGCCGCTCGTCGTCACCCTCAGCGATATGATCGGACAGCAACAGCGGGTGGCGCTGGCGGCGGGCGAACCGTTGCTGAATGAGGCGGTGGCCGCCACGCCGATTCTGCGTCTGTTCGCCGCGCCGGATCGTGCGGCGTTGCGTGTGTGCATTGCGGAAGGTGAGGAGTCCGTTGGCGCCAGCGCAGACCCGGCGCGCATGGCCTGGGTGTGTGATGATGCCGCTCAGGATGCGGCGTTGCGCCAGCAGGCGTTGGCGTATCTGGATGGTGAGAGTGATCGTTTGCCGCAAGCGATTCACTTTGCCCAACAGCCGTTAGGCGGTGAGTTGGCGTTTGTCTTCACCGGCGCGGCGGCGGCCTGCGGCGGCATGGACGATGGCATGGCGCGGGCGTTTCCCGACATGCGCGCTGCGCTGGCGCGGCAAAATCCCTACCTGGAGTCGCTGCTGAGTCTGACGCAGCCGCAGAATCAGGCGCGATGCCCACAGCCCGACCCGCTCACCCAGCTTAAAATCAGCAGTCTGTGGTCGCAACAGCACGCCTGGTTGGCGCGCAATCTGTTGGGCTTGCGCCCGCAAGCGGCGCTGGGACTCTCTTCGGGGGAGAGTAATTCCCTGTTCGCCTTTGGCGTGTGGCGCGACATGGCGCAGATGTTCGCCGATATCGACGCCTCGCAGATCTATGGTCGCTGGCTCACCGGTCCGTGTGTGAGCGCCGCGCGCGCCTGGGGCTTGCCGGAGTCGGCGTCGATTGTGTGGCGCAACTGGCGACTGTTGGCCCCGCTGGAGGAGGTGCAACAGGCGGTGGCGCGCCAGGAGCGTGTGAGCATCTCCATTATTCAATCGCCGCAGGATTGCTGTATCGGCGGCGATGAGGCGGCGTGTCTGGCGGTGGTGCGGGAGATCGGCGCTAGCCGCGCCTTCCCCTTGGGGCAGGATATGGTGGCCCACTGCGCCGAACTGGAGCCGGTGGCTGACATCTGGCGTTCAGTGCACCTGCGCCAAACCCATCCGCCTGCAGACGGCGTGCGCATCTATTCCAATAGCAGCAACACCCACTATTCGCCGGACACGCACAGCGCTGCCGACGCCATTACCCGACAGGCGACGACGCCGGTGGACTTCCGCCAGACGGTGGAGAACGCCTACGCCGACGGCGTGCGCATCTTCCTGGAGATGGGGCCGCGCACCGCGCTCTCCCACGCCATCAATCAGACCTTGGGTGAGCGTACGCATCTGGCCCTGGCCATGGACAACGCGGCGGGCGATCCGCTGCGCCAGCTTGCCAGCGTGGCGGCGCAACTGTTCGTCGCCGGGGTGGAACTCCACGCCGAGCCGCTCATGCGGCGTTTGCAGCTCAGTTGGGAACAGGCGCAGTTGCGGGATTCGGCAGCCAAGCAGCCGCGCTTGCGCCTGCCCGCCCACCGCGCGGCGGTGACGCTGAACGCTCTGTCCCAGGAGGCCAATGAACCGGCGCAATCCATGCCGCCTGCGCCTGCGCTGTCGCTTCCGCCGCACTGGGCGCCCATTGCGCCTCGCTGTGCGCCTTTGCCCGTTGCTGCGCCCGCTCTGAACGCTTCCTCCCCGGCAACGCCGCCGTCTAAAGCCGAGGCCATCCGCATGGCGTGGGAGCCGATTCGCGAGCAGCATGCGCGCTACTTGGAGCAGCAGGCCCAGGCGCAGCAGCAATTTCTCACTCTGCAAGCGGCCATCGCCCAGCAGTGGTTTGGGCGCGGCGGTGGGGCGTCTACGTCCGCTGTTCAGTCTCCTGTCGCCGTTGCGCCGCCGGTTGCGCTGGTTACTCAGACGGTTACGCCGTCCGCTGTTGAAGCCGATGCGGCGCCATCCGTTGCAAAAGGGCGGGAGACGACCGCGCCGAGTCTTTCCGACGCGCCAATTCCCGAAGGTCCGCGTTTTACCCGCCAGGAGTTGCAGACGCTGGCCTCGGGGCGCATTTCCACTGTGTTCGGCGCGCAGTTCGCCCCGCAGGATGACTACATCCGTCAAGTGCGTCTGCCAGAACCGCCGCTGCTGCTGGTGGATCGGGTCACCGGCCTCAAGGGCGAGCCCGGCGCCATGGGGCTGGGGACCATCTGGACCGAAACCGATATCGACAACCACCCTTGGAGTCTGCATCAGGGGCGCGCCTCGCTGGGGACGCTCATCGAATCGGGCCAGTCGGACCTGCTGCTGATCTCCTGGCTCGGCGCCGATTTCCACAATCGCGATGAGCGGGTCTATCGGCTGCTCGGGTGTGAATGCACCTTCCATCGTGCCGGACTCCCCGGCGCGGGCGATACCCTCAGCTACGACATCCATGTGGATGGCCACGCCCATAGCGGCGCGGTGCGGCTGTTCTTCTTCCACTACGACTGCCGCGTGGAGGGCGGATTGCGCCTATCGGTGCGTTCTGGTCAGGCTGGCTTCTTCACCGACGCCGAGTTGGCCGCCTCCAAGGGCGTGCTGTGGTCCGCCGAGGAGGATGCGCCCCAACCTGACGCGCGGTTGGATGCGCCGCCGCAACTCTCCGCCAAGCGCGCCTTCAGCGCTGAGGAGCTGGATGGGTGGCGCAATGGCGACGCCTACGGCTGCTTCGGCGGCGGGTTTGAACTGGCGGGGGCGCATCTGCGCACCCCCACCATCGCCTCGGGCCGTATGAAGCTGCTGGACTCCGTGAGCGCGTTTGATCCCAGCGGCGGGCCGTGGGGGCGCGGCTACCTGTGCGCCAACGCCCATGTGCCTACCGATGCGTGGTTCTACGCCGGGCACTTCAAGAACGATCCCTGCATGCCCGGCACCTTGATGGCCGATGCGGCGATTCAGGCGCTGGCCATCACCATGGGCGCCATGGGTTTCACTATTCGTCGGGATGGCTGGCGTTTTGAACCGGTGGCCGATGAACCCTTTACCTTCGTCTGTCGCGGACAGGTGATCCCCGATGCGCCCCACGACCTGCGCTACGAGGTGTTCATCGAAGAGGTGATCGATGGGCCCGAGCCGCGCGTCTATGCGGCGCTGCTCTGCTCCAGCGACGATCTGAAAGTGTTCCTATGCCGCCGCTTCGGTCTGCAACTGGTCCACGATACGCCTTTCGATCCCGCCCTGATCCCCGCCGACCCGAGTGCGCGCCACTGGCTCGACGCGGCGCGCACCATTCCCGGCGACTACCCGGCCATTCTCTCCTGCGCCCAGGGCTCCTACGTGCAGGCGTGCGGCCCCGCTTTCGCCGATTACGACGGGCCCTGGCGGCGCATGCCGCGTCTGCCGTCACCGCCGTTCCTCTACATCACCCGCATCGACTCGGTGGATGCGCTCCAGGGAACGCCCAAACGCGGCGCGCGAGTGGTGACCCACTTTGAGATTCCGGCGCAGAACCATCCGCTGATCGCCAGCCACAGTTCCGCCTCGGCGCCCTTCGCCATGCTGCTGGAGGCGCTGCTGCAACCGTGCGGCTGGCTGTGTGTCTACCTCGGCTTCGCCACCCACGAGCAGAAGGATTACAAACTGCGCAATCTGGATGGCGACGACTGCATCCTGCACCAGGAGACGTGGCCCGCATTCGGTTCGCTGCGTTGCGAAACCGTGTTGACCGACTTCGTCATGACCGCCTCCAGCCGTTTGGCCTTCTTCCGCATCGACGGCTATGTGGGTAAGCAGTTGGTGATGAGTCTGCAGACCAATTTCGGCCTGTTCCTGCCCGAGCAGCTGGAGCATCAACGGGGGCTGCCCACTACAGACGCCCAGCGCGAGGCGATGCAGCGTCCGGGCGACCTGTTTTACGATCTCCAGCATGCGCCGGAGGCTCTGCCAAGCGGTCCGGCTCTGGCCCGTGAACCGCTCAATATGGTGGATCGCGTGACCCTGTTCGAGGCCGATGGCGGCGAGCAGGGGTTGGGCTGTATTCGCGGCGAGCAGACGGTGGACCCGCGCGCCTGGTACTTCTCGGTGCACTTCTATGAGGATCCGGTGCAGCCCGGTTCGCTGGGGCTGGAGGCGCTGGTTCAACTGCTGCAAACCTTTATGCGCCTGAAGGGGCTGCATGACGGGTTTGCGCAGCCGCGTTTCCAATCCCTGGCCACCGAGTCGCCCTTCTCCTGGCGCTATCGCGGGCAGGTGGTGCCGACCCATGATCTGGTGGTCACGGAGTTGAGCATCACCGCCATCGAGCGCCAACCGGGACGGGTCACCGCCACCGCCAGCGGCTCGCTGTGGGTGGATGGACTGCGCATCTATGAAGCGCGCGATCTGACCATGGCCATTGTGGAGGGCGATCCGCCCCAACCGCTAAAAGAGATCGCATCGGAGAGCGCCGCGCCCAGTGGCGCGACCCATCGCGCGCGCTTCGGCTTCGATCTGCAATCGCAGCCGTGGTTGCGCAGTCACTGCCCCACCTACGTGGTTCCCGCGCTGCCCATGACGGTGCTGGCCGACCTGATGGCGCAAACGGCGCAGCCATTATTCCGTGAGTTGAAACTGGTGGCGCTGGAGGATCTGCAAGCGTTGCGCTGGAGCATCATCCCCGAAGGGGCGCGCATCACTCTGGAGGGCGTAGCCACGGTGAGCGAGGCGGGTCACAGCGCCGATGTGGAGATTCGACTGCTTGAAGATGGCGAGGACGGCGACTCCGCCAAGCCGGTGGCGCGGGGGCGGGCGCTGTTCGCCGCCGACTATCCGGCGCCATGCGCGCCGTTGCTGCCGCTGGTGGACGCGCCGTCCATCGCTGACCCCTATGTGGACCGCTCGGTGTTCCATGGCCCGGCGTTCCAGATCATGAGTGGATTGCGGCGCAACCGCGAGGGGGCGACGTTCCAGCTCAACGCCGGATCACAGGCGGTTCCTCAAGGCGTGGTCAATCCGCTGCTGCTGGACGGAATATTCCATGGTCCGCCGCGCGATGAGCCGCATCTGTGGTTCCCTGGCGCGGCAGTGGAAGAGACCTCATTCCCCACCCATGTGGCGCGGATTCAGTTCTTCGCGCCGCCGGTGATGGATGGCGTGGTGGATTGCGAAGTCCGCGCCGCCGGGCAGGAGGGGCGGCATCTGCATTTTACCGCGCAACTGCAGCGTCAAGGCCAGCCGTTGCTGGAGATGCGCTATACCGAGATCACTTTCCATAAAGGGTTCATGGCGGCGTTCAGCGCGCGGGATCGCGCAGCGTTTCTGGAGCGCGGCGAGCCGCTGTCGGGGGCGTCGCTCTCCACGATCCTCGCCGATGGCGCCACTGAACTGGCCAGCGCCGAAGTGATGCGCAACAACCGCCTGCCTGGCACGTTGGAAGCTCTCTATCGCGTGAGCGGCACAGTGGCGGAGATCACCGAGGCCATCGCCATCAAGGAGCATGTGGCGCGGGGCGCAGGCGTCCACCCGCGTGAGGTGGAGATTGCCGACGCCCATTCCGCCTGGGTGGCGCGCATGCCGCTCAACCGTTTCCCATACGCCGCGCAGCGCCAGGGGCGCAGCGTCATCGTGCGTGACGGCGCGGGCGATACGCTGCATTGGCCTGTGTTGCAGCAGGCGTGGCGCACGCGGTTGCGGCTGGATGGGCCGTGGCTGGGGGAGACCCTGTTCGTGGCCATGGCGCGGCAGTGGGTGGGGCGGGTTGTGTTGGTCGATCCCGCGGCGTTGACGGCTCTGCGCGGCAAACCGGCGCTGTTCGTGGCCAACCATCAGGTGGGCGTTGAATCCATTCTGTTCGCCATCCTCGCCCAGGCGCTGCACGGTGGCGATCTGGTTACCCTGGCCAAGGTCGAGCATCGCGACAGTTGGTTGGGGCGGTTGCTCAGTGTGTGCCAAGCGTTCCCCGGCGTGACTCTGCCGCAGACCATCTACTTCTTCGACCGCGAACAGCGCGAGAGCCTGTTCGACTGCCTCAAACAGGTGCGCGAAGCGATGATGCAGCGCGGGGCGTCGTTAATGGTCCATGTGGAGGGCACCCGCTCGCGCCAGTGTCGTCAGCCGGTGACGCAACTGAGCGGCGTGCTGATCGATTTCGCCTTGGAGGCGGGCATTCCCATCGTGCCGCTGCGCTTTGTGGGCGGTCTGCCGGTGGCGCCGGTGGCGGAGTCGTTGGAGTTTGCTCCCGGATTTGCGCGTCAGGATATCTATTTGGGCGCGCCGTTGGCGGCGGAGGAATTGCGCAAACTCCCTTTGGTGGAGCGCAAGGCGCGCGTTCTCGATGCGCTCAACGGTCTGGGACCGGATCTGATGACAGAGACGCCGCACACGCCCAATGAAGCGTTTGCCCAGCGAGTAGCGCAACGTCAGCAGGGGCAGGGGGTGGAGTTTGTGCGCGCGGCGCTGTTGCAGGCGTTGGCGGAGTTTCCGCAATTGGGCGAGCACGAGCGCGCTTTGCTAACGGCGTTGGAGCGGGGGGGGACGATCCCCGGCGAGACGGAGCAGGCGGCGTGGCTGCGGGAGTTGCAGGGGTGGTTCCAGCAGGGAGTGGCCGGATATAGTCGCTTGAATCCAGAGTGACACAAATCCAAAGCGCTCAATGTTTGCGTGACGAAGGCTGAGCTTGCGCTGACTATGGGACAAATTTCCAATGGAAATTTGTCGGGATTCTTAAGGGTCTGTGACCCTTAAGCGGGTATGGGCGGAGCCCATGGTTTGGATTTTGACCTTGGGAGCTCGAGGGCGTAGCCCTCGATGTTTCGGTTCAGATGGAAAATGACAAACCAATCGTTCATAATGTAGAGATATTGAGCGGAGGTTTGTATGGAACGGAAGAAGCGGAGATTTACGGCTGAGCAGAAGGTAGGCTATGTGCGCCGTCACCTGGTCGAGAAGGTGGTTCTCTCGGATCTGTGTGACGAGGCGGGCATTCAGCCCAGCCAGTACTATCGCTGGCAAAAGGCTTTGTTTGAGAACGGCGAAGCGGCCTTGTCTGACAAACGCGGCCAAAAGGCTTGTGACCGACAGATTGCCGAACTAGAAGCGAAGTTGGCAACCAAAAATGAAGTTATGTCCGAGCTTCTTGAGGCGCATGTTGCGCTAAAAAAAAGTCTTGGGGTGAGCTGAACGGCTGCTGGGTGGAGCCGGACATACGGGATTCGGTGGTGGATTTCGTGGCGTTTTGGTCAGACAAGAGCGAAATCGACACGAGCCGAATTATCAACTGGATAGGCGTGCAAAGGGGCAAGTTCTATTCATGGCGCAAGCGCTATGGAATGGTTAACGACCACAATGGCCGTATTCCCCGAGATTTTTGGCTGGACGATTGGGAAAGGGAAGCGATTGTCGCCTTTTTCCATGAACATCCGTCAGAGGGCTATCGGCGCCTGACCTACATGATGCTGGATGCAGGCGTGGTGGCGGTCAGCCCCTCTTCAGTGCTGCGTGTGCTCAGAACTGCCGGGCTGATGCGTCGTTGGAGCCCACCGCCCTCGCAGAAGGGCACAGGGTTCAAACAGCCTTCGGAGCCGCATAAACACTGGCATGTGGACATCTCCTATCTGAATATCCAGGGGACGTTCTACTATCTGTGCAGTGTCCTGGATGGATGTAGCAGGTTTATCTGTTTCGGTTCAGATGGAAAATGACAAACAATCGTTTATAATGTGTAGATATTGAGCGGAGGTTTGTATGGAACGGAAGAAGCGGAGATTTACGGCTGAGCAGAAGGTAGGCTATGTGCGCCGTCACCTGGTCGAGAAGGTGGTTCTCTCGGATCTGTGTGACGAGGCGGGCATTCAGCCCAGCCAGTACTATCGCTGGCAAAAGGCTTTGTTTGAGAATGGCGAAGCGGCTTTGTCTGACAAACGCGGCCAAAAGGCTTGTGATCGACAGATTGCCGAACTAGAAGCGAAGTTGGCAACCAAAAATGAGGTTATGTCCGAGCTTCTTGAGGCGCATGTTGCGCTAAAAAAAAGTCTTGGGGTGAGCTGAACGGCTGCTGGGTGGAGCCGGACATACGGGATTCGGTGGTGGATTTCGTGGCGTCTTGGTCAGACAAGAGCGAAATCGACACGAGCCGGATTATCAACTGGATAGGCGTGCAAAGGGGCAAGTTCTATTCATGGCGCAAGCGCTATGGAATGGTTAACGACCACAATGGCCGTATTCCCCGAGATTTTTGGCTGGACGATTGGGAAAGGGAAGCGATTGTCGCCTTTTTCCATGAACATCCGTCAGAGGGCTATCGGCGCCTGACCTACATGATGCTGGATGCAGGCGTGGTGGCGGTCAGCCCCTCTTCAGTGCTGCGTGTGCTCAGAACTGCCGGGCTGATGCGTCGTTGGAGCCCACCGCCCTCGCAGAAGGGCACAGGGTTCAAACAGCCTTCGGAGCCGCATAAACACTGGCATGTGGACATCTCCTATCTGAATATCCAGGGGACGTTCTACTATCTGTGCAGTGTCCTGGATGGATGTAGCAGGTTTATCCTCCACTGGGAGATTCGTGAGTCGATGAAGGAAGATGAGGTTGAAGTGGTCCTGCTCCGAGCTCAGGAGGCCTATCCGGAAGCTAAGCCGCGGCTGATCTCAGACAATGGGCCGCAGTTCGTTGCCAACGATTTTAAGGCGTTCATCCGGGAATCCGGCATGACGCATGTGAGGACTTCGCCTTACTATCCGCAGAGCAACGGAAAGCTGGAGCGTTTTCACGGTAGTTTGAAGCGTGAGTGCATTCGGCCTCAGACGCCATTATCGCTGGAAGATGCCCAGCGGGTTGTGGGAAAGTACGTCGAGCATTACAACACCCGGCGGCTCCATAGCGCCATCGACTACGTCACCCCACAGGATCGCCTGGAAGGGCGGCATGTGCAGATCCTGGCCGAACGAGATCAAAAGCTTGAGGCGGCCAGAGAACGGCGTCGGACGACGTACCAAAAGCAGTCTTTTCAGCCATCCCAAAAAATGGCTGAAAAGGCGAACGGCTAACTGATATTTTGGCTTAGGCGGTTGTCATGTTTCCGCTGAACCAGCACATCGATATCTTTCAGCGCCCATATGTGCACTTTTGAATGCGAGCGACTATAAAAAGACAAACTGGCGCTATTCCGTGAAGTGAGCTACAGAGTTAATGCGTGCACCCAAGTGAAAGTCACGAGGGTTCAGGGAAATCATTTCCCTGTCGGGTGCAGGGCAGCGCCCTGCCGGGTCGAGGGCACAGCCTTTATGGGGTCTGGGGCGAAGCCCCAGTCTCTTTCATCTCCCACTATCTTTTCCCCCCAATTAAACACAACACCCTCTATTTCTCCCGGATCAGCAGCGCCGCCGCCGCCAGCAGCATCAGGGCGGCCATCACGCCCACCATGGGGTAGGGCGTATCGCTTTGCAGCATGGCCACCAACTGCGCCGCGCCTGCGCCGATCACCATCATCAGGAAGCCGATCAAGCCCGAGGCGGAGCCGGAGGCGGCGGGGATGGCGTCCACCGCCGCCGCTTGGGCGTTGGGAATCGCCACGCCAGCGCCAAACGCCATCACGGTGGCGGGCAGGAACAGCGCCCATGGGCTCCACAACCCCAGCCCCATCAATACGCCCAGCAGCACCACCGCCGCCAGCGCCATGGCCGCGCCCAGCACTACCAGACGCGCCACGCCGTGGGACTCGCTCAGACGCGCCGAGGTCATGTTGCCGCCGATGTAGCCCAGCGCGGCGGGAATCAGCCACAGGCCGAACTCGGTGGCCGGGCGCTCAAACACATTGACCATGACGTAGGGCGCAGCGCCGATGAAGCCCATGAACACGCCCCACATCAGCGACGAGTGCAACGCATAGCCGAGGAAGGTGCGCGAGCGCAGCAGATCCTTGAACCAGCCGACCACGTCGCCCAGGGAGGCGTCGGTGGCGCGGCTGGAGTGGGTTTCGCGAAAGCGCAGATGCACGTAGAGCAGAATCCCCAAACCGATGGAGGCCATGAACACGAAGATGGCGCGCCAGCCGAGGGTGTCCACCAACACGCCTCCCGCCAACGGCCCCAGCATGGGCCCCACCGCCATAGCCGCCAGGGTCATGGAGATGATGCCGCCCGCCTTGTCGCGTCCGTAGACGTCCAGGGCGATGGCGCGCGACAGCACGATGCCCACCGAGCCGCCGCAATCCATCAGCACGCGCCCGGCGATGAGCAGGGCGATATCCTGCGCGGTAAAGCAGATGGCGTTGCCCAGTAGAAAGGCGAACACCCCGAACAGCAGCACTTTGCGGCGCCCGGCCTTGTCCGACCACGGTCCATAGCCCAGGTCGGAGAAGGCCATGCCCAGCATGGGCAGACTCAATCCCAACTGCGCAATGCCCGCGGTGACGCCGAAGTCGGCCTGAATGGCGGGCAGCGCCGGCAGAAACACCTGGGTGGAGGCGGGCCCCAGGGCGGTGATGAGCAGCAGCATGATGAGCAGGCCGCGATCATACTGCGGCGCGCTCTCGGGTTGCGGCGCGTTGGCGGCGGAGTTTGACATGGAATGATCCTGATGTTCGGGCTAACGGCGTCTGAATTGACGGCTCTGTGTGGCGCAATGCGCCCCTTAGCGGGGAATCGACGCCACCGCTTCCATGAAGGTGGGGTGCTGCTTAAGCTCCTCCACCGCGTGGGAGTAGGTGACATCCATCAAGGCGTCGATCTGCGCCTTCTCCTTGAGGCCAAAGTAGCCGCTGGAGGCGACCCCCTTGTTGAAAAAGACGGTCTGCTCCAGATCGCGCAAGGAGTTGGCGATCTCCTGCTGGCGGAAACTCTCAATGCACATGCTCTGCACGATGGTCTCGGCCAGGGAGGGGTAGTGGTTGCGATCCTTGCGCAACAGGCGCCGCCACAGAATGCGCCAGCCGGAGAGCACCGTGCCATACTCGTGCACGTCGGCGAAGGGCTGATAGGGCGGATTGGGGTCAGAGACCAGAATCCAGCCGTTGGAGACCGCCTCATCCAGATATTGCAGCGGCGTGTTGTTGAGAATGCCGCCATCCACCAACACGCGGCCATCCTGACACACCGGCGGCCAGAATACCGGCAGCGAACTGCTGGCGCGCACCCCCATCCAGACGTCGCCTTCGTCGATGGCCACCAGTTCGCTGTGGCGCAGATCCGCCGCCATTACCTTGCAGGGGATGAACTGATCCTCCAGCAGGGCGTAGCCGTAGGCCTCTGTCAGGGTCTTTTTGGCTTCGCGCCCATGCATCAGCGAAACATAGGGCAGGGTGAAGTAGGAGGGGCGCGGGGTGGCCTCCAGGGAGATCTTCACCACCTCCTTGTAGATCCGTTGCCAGGACCAGCCCATGGCCACCATGGCGGCGACGCCGGAACCGGAGCTGACGCCGATCACCTGATCGACGGGAATCTCATTCTCCTGCAAGGCTTTGAGCACGCCCACATGGGCGATGGCGCGGGAGGAGACGCCGGTGAACACCAGACCGATGGCGCGATTGGTGAGAAAACGCGCCACCCGCGCGGCGTCGGCCAGACTCTCCAGGCGCACATGGTAGTGACGGCGCAACTGACGCGATTTGAGCCAGGCGCGGGTGTTGTGTCCAGAGAGCGCCTTGGGGGGGTGCATCAGCACCAGATCCGGCAGGGTATCCGAACGTTGCAGAATCTCCACCGCCTCGCGCTCTACCGCAGAGGGCGTGGGATCCTGCGCGCCCAGCCCCACCAGTAGCGTGTGGTCGGACTGGCGCACAATGCGCGCATTCCATGGCCCGGGCTCAGGCTCGCCGATGAGTAGAATGTAGTGGTTGTTCTGCTCGATCTGCTGGAACCACTCGGCCAGGATAATGCTGCCGTAGTCGCTCTCTTCGGTGGTGGAGATGGCGCAGCCGAACTGCTCTGAGACCTCTTTGACGGAGATGGCGCGCGCTTTGCCCATGGCGGACAGCGCCCGCTGCAGCCGGTTGGTAAAATCCGCAAACGCAGCCAGATGCTCCGGAGTGTCGCCCAAAGGAACCAGCGCCAGGGTGTAGGCGGTCTCGCCAGGATTCCAGTCGGTGATGCGATCGGCCAAAATGCGTGACAGGTTCTCCTGCACCTGGGGCAGGAGTTTTTTCAGCTCTTCAAAACGCTCGCGCGACAGACACAACACCAGCGAGTCGCGTTTGGCGGTAAGGGTCGCTTTGCGCTTGGCGTCGGCCACCACCAGACCCATCTCGCCCGCCACATCGCCGACGCTGAGTTCGCCGATCTTTTTGCCGTGGCGTATGGAGGTGAGGCGTCCGGTAGCGACGATATACAGCTCATTGGCTCGGTCGCCCTGTACGCAGAGGTTCTCGCCGGCTTTGAGAAAACGCTCCTCAATACAGGCGTCAGCGATCTCCAGGCTCTCCATATTCACCCCTTTGAACAGGGTGATGTCGGCCAGTTGGTTCTGGCGCGACAGGCGCGCGCTGTGGTGCAACGCCAGCGCGCCGATGCGCTGCTCGTCGCTGATATCGACCCGCGTAAATGAACTGGTCTGACGCGGATGCAGCCAATCGTAGCTACAGGCGCTGCTGGGCGCGGGGTTGTCCGCATCCTCCAGCAGCAGCAGGGTGGCAATGTTGATGCTGCTGAAGACTTGATTGTTCCACAAACCCTGTTCGGCGGGGCGTACAGACGGATCATCGCCCAGACGCGCCACAGCCAGATAGCGTTTGCTCTGACGCAACGCCAGGGCGTTCCACTCGGTGGGGTCGGGGTCTAGCAGGTAGAGCGCGGTCTGGCTGCCCTGCTCCATCTCCGAGAGGGTGACCAGCAGCTGCGCATGTTGTTCCAGCGTGATCTTCTGGCGCGGATCGAAGCCCAGTTTGCGCGTCAGCAGCTCTGAGTCGAGCACCTCACACTCGCCGATGGCCTGCTCGGCGGCGACCACCACCCGTTTCAACGTTTTTCGGTCGTCGAACAGCGGCGCAATGGCCATGCGCATGACCGGGTCGCGCACGCCGGTGAGCTGATAGTCAGTGAGGCGATTCAGAGCGATTTTGGCCAGTGCGGCGGTAAATGCCGGGAATTGCTGCAACAGGGTTTGGATCTTGGTGAAGTCGGCCACCAGAATGAGCGAATCACGCTCGGCGGTCATGGTGGCCACGGGCAGGGTTTCGCCAAGCAAGCCGATTTCGCCCACCAAGCCGCCGTCGTTCACCCAGCCCACCAACTGCCCTTTACGGGTGACCTGAAAGTGGCCGGTGTGTATCCAGAAGAAACGGTTGTTGGGTTTGCCCTCGACGATGGCGTTCTTCTCGGCGGGCACGATGTCCCACTCCAGGGAGTCGGCCAATTCGCACAACACGTTTTCCGGCAGATGCTTGAGCGCGTGCTGTTGTTTGAGAAACGCAATGATATCCAGCGGATCACTCACCGCAGACTCCTTGATGAACAAATTGGCTGTGCTTGAATAGAGGGGGGGGGGGCGGGCGCAATGAGCATACAATAATGCGCCTGCGGCTGATTTTAAAGGCGGAATCGAGTGCTTGTGCGCGTTAACTCTGAAGCCGAGATGTGGGAATTGTCGGGGGAGAGGCCGCCAATGTGTGGCGTGCGATAACATGATGTTGCGCGCCGTAATCCGTGAGCGTGGAGGCCATCAATTGAATCGATTGCGCGCGCCATGTCAGCGGCGGCAATGGCGTCTGGCCCAACAGCGCTGTCAAAGGCATGGTGTTGCGGCGGCGCGCCACAGTGATGTGGGGCGTGAACGCGGATTGCGGCTCTTGCGTCGGCTCTAGAGCAGCAATCTGCTGCGCCAGCTTGGCTAGGTTTTCGTTCGTGTCGGTGACGCCCGCCCAGAAGATTCGTCCCTGTTGGGCATCGGGAAACGCGCCCCACTGCGTGAGTTGTAGGGTGAATTCCGGAGTGGCGAGGGCGATCTCACCCAGCGATGTGCTGAGGCCATCAATATCCGCATCAGGCGTGTCGCCCAGAAAGCGCAGGGTGAGGTGATACTGCGCGGGGTGAGCCCAGCGCACGCCTTTCACCTGTTTCAGCGCGCTCAGGCTATGGCCAATGGCTTGTTTGATCGCCTCGGGCGGTTCCAGACTGATGAACAGGCGTTGCGTGGTCATGCATGGGCTCCTGTCCGGGGCGTTAATCCGGCGACGGGGCGGAGAACAGCGGCAGGGAGAGCTGCTGGCCGCCCAGATCCTCCGCCTCACACGGGGTGGAGACGGTCAGTCCCAGCAGGCGCACGCCGATGGCGGGGATCTCGATGGGCTCGAACAGGCGCATGGCCAACGCCATCATCTCCCGCGCCTGGGTGATGGGGTGATCCACCGTCTTGCTGCGGGTGATCTGCTGAAAGTCGGCGAATTTGACCTTCAACGTCAGGGTGCGGCCCAGATAGCCGGTTGTGCGGATGGCCAGCTCCACTGCATAGGCGATCTGCAACAGCTGGCGGCGCATGATCTCGCGGTCGTGGAGATCCTGCTCGAAGGTGTCTTCAGTACCCACCGAGTGGCGCGGCCGGTTGGGGGTGACCGGGCGGCGATCCTCATTGCGCACGACATCATAGTAACTGCGCCCCGCCTTGCCAAAGGCGCGGACCAGATCGCCCAGCGACCACTGCAGCAGGTCAGCGCCGGTGGCGATGCCCAGATGACGCATGCGCCCGGCGGTGACCGGGCCGACGCCGAAGAACTTCTCCACCGGCAGTTGCGCGATGAACGTTGGGGCCTGCTCCGGGGTGATCACCGACAGACCATCGGGCTTGTTCAGGTCCGAGGCGATCTTGGCGAGAAATTTATTGAATGAGACCCCCGCCGAGGCGGTGAGGCCGGTGGTGTGGCGAATCTTCTGGCGGATCTCTTCGGCGATGCGCGTGCCGGAGGGGTTGTTCATCTTGTTTTCGGTTACGTCCAGAAACGCCTCATCCAGCGACAGCGGTTCGATCAGGTCGGTGTAGTGGCGGAAGATGGCGTGGATCTGGTCGGAGACCTGTTTGTAGAGCTCTTTGCGCGGTTTAACCACCACCAAGTTGGGGCAGCGCTGCAGCGCTTGACGCATGGACATGGCCGAGTGAATGCCGAAGGTGCGCGCCTCGTAGCTGGCGGCGGCCACCACCCCGCGCGCGCTTTTGCCGCCCACCACCAGGGGCAGGCCCTTGTAGGCGGGCGTCTCGCGCTGCTCCACCGAAGCGAAGAAGGCGTCCATATCGATATGGATGATTTTACGCGAGGCGTCCATGGGGGAGGATAATAAAGGCTGCGCCGAATTCCAGTCCATTGCATCCTGATGAGAGTAGCGCGGGAGGCGCGCAGGCGGCAAGGCGCTGACCTCGGCTCGTCGGGGTGTTATGGTGAAGCGGTCGGGGCGCGCGTTCGCTCTGTCATGATGCGCCCAATGAGGAGTGTGTATGTTCATCATCCGATTCGCCGGGTTGATTTTGGTTCTGACGCTGTTTGCCATGAGCGCGCTGATTCCCGTGGCGGCGCAGGCGAATGATCTGCCCAAAAGCGGCGACCGCTTTGGCAATTGGAGCCTCACCTGTGTGGCGCTGGGGCCGCAACAGACACGCTGCGGATTGACCCAGCAGGTGATGTCCAAAAAGAGCGGCAAGCCGGTGTTCAAGCTCTCCCTGGCCTACGCCAAATCCAGCGACCGTCTGCTCTTGACCGCCAAGACGCCGCTCAATGTGCTGCTGCCGTCTGGCGTGCTGTTGACTGTGGACAAGCATAAACCCCAGCGTATGCGCATGTATCAGTGCAAACGCACGGGCTGTTTGGCGGTGACCAAAGTGGATGATGCGCTGTATGCGCAGTTGATTGGCGGCAAGGTGGTGGAAGCGCGCATCTGGCTGACGCTGAAGGGCAACAAGGTGGCCAAACTGCCCATCAAGCTGCGTCTGCCCGGGGTGAAGGAGGGGCTGGCCGCGCTCAAGCAGGATGGCTCCGGCATGCATGAGGACGAGGTCAACTCGATGCTGGGCGAGACGCCCATGTTTTAACGCATTTCTATATTATAATACGCAAATGCAATATAATATTTACGTGCGCGAATATATTGTGATGGATTTTAATACGTTCGCAGATAAGATTGCACAGAGCGGCCAATGTTTGCGTAACGTAGTTTGAGCTTGCGCTGACTATTAGCCGCCGACTGGTCGGCGGCGGGGTGATTCGGGCCATCCATGGCCCTCACCCTTCGGGCTCGCTGCGCGAGTCCGATTCGGCAATCCTGCCGAATCGTCTGGGGGCCGCGCCCCCAGCGGGTGTAATGGAATGGTCCGCTCCGCTACCCAAACGGCCTCGCAATGGGCCAAGATGGTGGTGTGTTTTTCCATCTAAACGGAGTCGGAGCGGACCATGAGCAATCATATCGAAAACGGACAGGTACGGGTACTGGGTATTGATCTGGGCAAGAGCGTGTTTCAGTTGCATGGCGTCGATGCGAGCGGCAAAAGCGTTCTCAAGAAGCGACTGAAACGAGACGAGCTCCTGGAGTACATGGCGCAACTGCCGCCGTGCCTGGTGGGGATGGAAGCCAGTAGCGGCGCCCACCATTGGGCGCGGAAATTTCAGGGATATGGGCATGATGTGCGTTTGATGGCGCCGCAATATGTGAAGCCCTACGTGAAGCGGCACAAGAACGACAGCGTGGACGCTGAGGCGATATGTGAAGCGGTACAGCGTCCGAATATGCGTTTTGTGGGGATCAAAAGCGTTGCCCAGCAAGAGATATTGTCGCTGCATCGGATACGCAGTCTGGCGGTGAAGAACCGCACGGCGTTGGTGAACCAGATTCGCGGACTGCTTGCCGAGTATGGGATTGTCTTTCCCAAGAGCATCAAACAGGCGCGGCGGGCGATTGTGCTGATTTTGAGTGATGAGAGCTCGGAAATGAGCGCCAATTTTCGCGTAATTCTGGAGGATGAGCGCGATGAGCTGGCGCATTTGGATGAGCGCATCGGCAAATATGAGCGTGAGATTGAGGCGCTGGCCAAGGCGGAGCCGCAGTGTCGATTGCTGATGACGATCCCGGGAGTGGGACCGATCACGGCGACGGCGCTGTTGGCGTCGGTGGGGGATGTGCGGGCGTTTAAGAATGGCCGGGAGCTGTCGGCATGGATAGGGTTGGTTCCGAATCAGCACTCCACAGGGGGCAAGGCGTGGCTGACGGGGATCAGCAAGCGGGGAAACGGTTATCTTCGCACCCTGTTGATTCATGGGGCGCGGGCGGCGTTGCGCGTGTGTGAAAACAAGCCGGATCGCCGCAGCCAGTGGGCAGTGTCGGTGTCGGAACGTCGCGGCGCAAATAGAGCAGTGGTGGCGCTGGCCAACCGCATGGCGCGCAGCGCGTGGGCGATGCTGGTGAAGCAGGAGGCCTATGGGGCCAGCGCCGCTGTGTAGAGAGAGCGCAATACAACTCTAAAAGAAAAACAGGCCGATAAGGAAAGAGAAAGAGATCCCACCAGCCAGGTTGCGAGAGAGAGTCGAGATTGATGGCGTGAAACGGCATAGCCCTGCGTGGTCAAGAACCTGTTTCGCCCAAGGGCCCATTGAGGCCGAGGGTGTGTTGAGGAGGGCCACGCGCAAATTCCATCAGGGCCAGAGGGCGACAAGCCCCTCATCAACAGGCCGGATACATGGGCGCGACTAAGCCTCACACATCAGTGGACATTTTCTCTTGCCGTGGCGGAGCGGACCATACATGGGCGGAGCCCACGATTTGGCAGGAATGCCGAATCGGACTCGCGCAGCGAGCCCGAAGGGTGAGGGCCATGGATGGCCCGAATCACGGTTTGGTTTTTGGGAGCTCGAGGGCAAAGCCCTCGATATCTTATAGCTTCCCAATGTTCACGGATGAAAGCTAAAAGAGTCCGCGGATGAATGCTAACAGATTGATTTAATGCACCGTGCACACCATGCAGGGGTCGAATGAGCGCACGATGTGCTGCACTGTCACCGGCTCCGCTTCGCCTGACGCCACCGGCGCGCCGATGAGCGCCTGCTCCAAGGGACCCAGACCGCCCCCGGCGTCGCGCGGGGAGAAATTCCAGGTGGTGGGGGCGATGATCTGATAGTTGGCGATGCGCCCGGACTCCACCGTAATCCAGTGCCCCAATGCGCCACGCGCCGCCTCGATGAGTCCGGCGCCGCGCCCCTGTTCAATGGCGGGCGCCTGCGCGCAGTAGGGCGCGCGCGGCTGCAACGCCCACACCCACTGCTCCATGGCGAGGGTCACCCGCGCCACCTCCAGCAGGCGGGCGATCACCCGGTTCTGCACATTGCCGCCGCTGTGGGCGATCAACTCGGTCATCAACGGCTGCTGCGCCATGGCTTGGCGGGCCAGCGCCCCCACCTCCATGGGGGCCTGCGCCAGTCGCGGCGCTTTGCACCAGCTATAGCCGCGCTGGCGATCCTCCGCCGGGCGCGTCACCCCCTCGTATGGGTGCTGCCGCGTCTGTGCGGCGGCCATCCAACTGTGGCTGTGGTCTTCAGAAATCTGCGCGCTCTCCAGGGGGGAGATCGCCCCGTCGCGCATCACCCCTGGAGCAAACAGATGGCTCTCTTCATCGCTATAAGCGCCGTAGCTGAGAAACTGATCCTGGGCGCGGCCCAGTTGATCCAGCTCCAACGCCTGACACAGATGCAGAAAAAAGCGAAAGTCGCTCTGTTCGAACGGCTCTTGGGCGGCCCAATGCTGCAGCGCGGCCACGGAGTCCAGATTGGCGATAGTCTCCAGGGAGTCGCCGAACAAGCGCGTCTCCAAATAGTGGCGGAAGTCGTGCAGCAGCGCCGCCATGCGCCCCTGCTCGCGCGGTTCGATGGGGCGGGTGGAGCCGCCGGGCTGAATCGCCAATGAGTGCGGCCACTTGCCCGCCAAAATGCCGAGCAGATTGAGCAGTTGCGCGCGGGCGGGCAGGGCGTGGCGCGCCGACTCGCCGCTGACCGCCTTGAAACGTTTGACGGCGGCGTCGAACCACGGCGCGTCGCGGTAGGCGTCGCGGGCGAAGTCGGGCATGAAGAAGAGGCTGAAGTGGGTGAGGTGGTCGGCCACGTTCTCCACCGCCAGAATCAGATTGCGCGCGCGCTGGCCGTTGGGGGTGGGCGTCACCCCCATGGCCGCCGCCAGCGCCTCGCCGCTGGCCACAGACTGCGCCACCGAGCAGATGCCGCAGATGCGCGGCACATAGACCAGCGCATCGAAGGGGTTCTTGCCCTGGAGCATCTGCTCATAGCCGCGATAGAGCGGTGACGTCACCCAGGCGTCGGCGACGGCGCCGTTGCGCACGTCAATCTGCACCTCCAAGTCGCCCTCGACGCGGTTGAACGGGCCGAGAATGCGCCGCGCGCTCATGGTTTCTCCTTGGGGGTGGCGGGGGGCGCGATGATGTGGTCGGCCACCGCATTGCGCCGCAGCCGCTCGGGGGTGGCGGCTTTGGAGAGGGAGGCCAGGGCGACGAACCACGCCTTGGGCATATCGGTGGGCAACCCCACGGGGATGCCCGCAATCTTCGGCGTGGCGGTGAAGGGGTGGCCCGGCTCCTGGAACTCCGGCGCAGTGCAGTTAATGCAGGCGTAGCCGCCGCGCAGACAGGAGCCTTCGCCGTTCCACAGTCGCACGTTGCAGTCGGCGTGGGCTTGGGTGCCCAAACAGCCCAGATGCTCCATCAGACAGCCCTGATCGGTGCTCTTCTCGGCGCTGGCCTTGTATTCGTAGAACTCGTTGCGCGGACAGCCGTGGTGGGCCAGCAGATCGGCAAAGTGTCGGGGACGCCCCAACGGGTCCAGATCTTCTGTGCGTAGATTTCCTCGCGCCAGCATGCCCAGGGTGTCCAGCAGCCAACTGGGGTGTATGGGACACCCGGCGACGTTGATCACCGGCAGACCATTGGCGGCGCGGAACGCTCCCCCCAGCAGCCCGCCGCGCAAGGCGCCGTCATACTGCAGGCCGATGGCGTCGGTGGGGTTGTCGCCGCCAGCGGTCATGCCGCCGTAGGCGGCGCAACTGCCCACCGCGATGACCTGTTCCGCCACCGCGGCCAGATCGGCGATGATATCCTTCATGGGCCGACCGGAGCCGGAGAGGCGATGAAAATCCCCCGTGCCATCGGGGCCGGTGACCACGGCGCCCTCCAGGCAGAGGATATCCAATTTCTGCTCACCATTGAGAACCCGCCGCAACAGGGCGTGGAACTCGGCGCCGGAGGCTTCGCTGAGTGCGGGATGCCAGAGGATCTCCACGCCGCACCCCGCCAGGGCCGACAGCAGCCCGGGCGATTCGGCGCACAGCAGCGACATGGAGCAGCCGCCGCAACCGCCCGACTGCACCCACAGCAGACTCTTCATGGGCGGGGCTCTCCCGGCTGGGGCGCGCCGGCGATGGGCAGGGTGAGCACAAAACTGGCCCCGCCCTCGGGGTTGTTGTGGGCGCTCAGTTGCCCACCCTGCTCTTGGGCCAGGCCGTAGCTGATGTAGAGCCCCAGGCCGGTGCCTTTGCCCACCGGTTTGGTGGTGAAGAAGGGGTCGAATAGCTGCTTGAGATGCGCCTCATCAATACCCGCGCCGCTGTCCGACACGGTGATGGTCGCGCTCTGGTCGCTGTAGTCGCAAGCGATGGTCAGGCGTCTGTGCGTCTGCCCCTCCATCACATCCACGGCGTTCTGCGCCAGATTGACCAAAATCTGGTGCACATGCCCTTTGCGGCCGACGATATGGCGCTCGGTCTCGGGGAGTTGGTAAATCACCTCCGGCTTGTCGGCGCGCCCGCTGGTGACCCACTGCACGGCGTTGGCAATGGTCTCATGCAGCGGGTAGGGGCGCGGCGGTTCGTGTTGGCCACCGCTGTAGCCGCACAGATCCTGCACGATGGCGCTGACCCGCTCGGCGCCCTCCAGGGCGCCTTCGATGAGGGGCGGCAGGTCGGCCAGGATACGGTCGATTTTCAACTCTTTGCGCAGCGCCTGCAGCTGTTCGGGGCTTTGATCGGCTTGCAGATAGCGCTCAATGCGTCCGCCATAGCGCTTGAGGGCGTGCATATTGCCGAACACAAAGCTGATGGGGTTGTTCAGTTCATGGGCCACCCCCGCCACCACCCGCCCCAGGGAGGCCATCTTCTCGGCGTGCATCAGTTGATTCTGGGTCTGTTTCAACTCGCTGTGGGCGCGGTGCAGATTGTCATAGGCGCGGCGCAGCTCCCCCACCGGGCGACCGATCAGCACCAGTCCCACCACGCGCCCCTTGTTGTCGGTGCGCGGTGAGCAGTTCATCGCCAGCGGGGCCTGGGAGTCGTCGGCGGCGGTGATGCTGACTTCACAGTCGATCACCCGTTTGTGATCCAGCAGATCGCTGAAACGGTTCTCCAGATTGGGCAGGTCGGTCTGCAGCAGCTCGCGCACGCTCTGTTTGAGCAGCCACGCCTGATCGCGTCCGGTGAGGTTCACCAGCGCCTGATTGACCTCCTGAATGCGCCCGTGGGGGTCGCACACGATGAGCACATCGGTCATGGCGGTGAGCACGCTGGCGATGAAGCGGTTGGCCTCGTTAAGCGCGTTATTCTTCTGCTCCAACTCCACCTGGTAACGCACCAGATCGGCGTAGGCGGCGTCCATCTTCTGGATCACGTCGATCCAGACGTCTTCGGACTGCGGCGTCAGGGTGAGTTGGTCGTCCACCCCGGCGCGATCCATCAAGCTATGGAGTTTGCTCGGCTCATTGTGCGTGGCCATGCTCGCCTCCCGCCGCCGCGCCGTTGACCGGCTCCAGACCGTAGCGCTCCAGCTTGCCGCGCAGCCCCACCCGCGACAGACCCAGCTCCTTAGCCGCGCGGCTCTTGTTCCAGCGGTGACGGATCAGCGTCTCCTTGAGGATGCGCGCCTCCATCACCGCCACGCGATCCTTCAAACTCCCCTCCAGATCCCGGGGCGCATCCCACGTCAGGGCGTCCTCGTCGTCTGCGTCGTTGGCGACGCCCCCTTGCAGCACCCGCGAGGAGAGCAGCTCCGCGCCCAGCAGCGGTTCGTCGGCCATCACCAGCATATGGCGGATTTCATTGGTCAGTTCGCGCACATTGCCAGGCCAGTGGTAGGCTTGAATACAGGCCATGGCCTCGTCGGTGAAACCATCCGCTTCTTTGCCCAGACTACTAGTGGCCGCGTCCAGCAGATAGGTCGCCAAAGCGGGAATATCCTCTCGGCGGTCGCGCAGGGGGGGCAGGCGAATAGTGACGGCGGCCAGGCGGTAGTAGAGATCCTGACGGAAGCGCCCGGCCAGCATGTCCGCCTCCAGATCGCGGTTGGTGGCGGCGATCACTCGCACGTCCACCCGCCGGGGGCGACTACTGCCCACCGGGCGAATCTCCCCCTCCTGCAACACCCGCAACAGCTTGACCTGAAACGCCGGCGAGACGTCGCCGATCTCATCCAGAAAGATGGTGCCGCCGTCGGCGCGCTCGAATAGGCCGACGCGATCCTCCACCGCGCCGGTAAACGCGCCCTTTTTGTAGCCGAACAGTTCGCTCTCCAGCAGTTGATCCGGCACCGCGCCGCAGTTCTCCACCACGAACGCCTTGTCCCAACGCAGGCTGCTGTAGTGCAGCGCCCGCGCCGCCAGCTCCTTGCCGGTGCCCGACTCGCCGGTGAGCAGCACCGAGATATCGAACGGCGAGACCCGTTTGAGTCGCTCGCAGATGGCGTTCATGCTGCTACGCTCGGTGCGCACGATGCCGTCGGCGTCGCTGAAGCGGGCGCGCAGAGTTTCGCGTTGCTTGCGCATGGCCGCATCGGCCCGCTGTGGGGTGACCTTCATCTCCGCCAGCAGCGCCTCGTGCTGGCGTTGCAGGGTGAACAGCCGCGTGGCGTTCTTGAGGGTGAGAATCAGGTTCTCCGGGCGCCACGGTTTGGTGATGTATTGATAGATGCCCGCATCGTTGACCGCGCTGATGATGTCCGCCGGGTCGGTGTAGCCGGATATGATCATGCGGATCACCTCGGGCCACTGCTCGCGCACCTGTTTGAGGTATTCCACGCCGGTTTCGCCGGGCATGCGTTGATCGCATAGCACCACCTGAATCCATTCGCGCGCCAGAATCTCACTGGCCTCGGCGGTGGTGGCGGCGGTTTTGACCTCGAAATCCTCTTCCAGAATGCGCGTGAGCGACTCCAGGCTGCGCACCTCGTCATCGATGATCAATATGGTGGGCATCTCAGACATACGGGCTCCAAACCGGTGTCGGGTTTCACAAGTTTGTGTAGAGATTGTAAGGGGAGATGAAAGAGACTGGGGCTTCGCCCCAGACCCCAGCAGGGCTTTGCCCTGCACCCACGGGGCTCCGCCCTCGACCCGCTGGGGGCGCGGCCCCCAGACCCCGGAAAAGCTGGCCATAAATGTCCAGCTTTTCCACCTGTTGAGTTGGTTGCATCAGGCGGCTTGTTTACTTGAGCGACCAGTATTTAACAGATTTTGATTAACAAATTCTCGGTAGCGGCGTTCCGGCCAGCCAATCGAGAATTCTTCTGCCGCCGAATCCCGTCACCAACTGCACCATGCCCGCATCCGCTTCGGTCACTTCGCCAATAATGGCCGCGTTTTCGCCCAACGGATGGGCGCGCATCGCTTTCAGCAGCGTCTGCGCCTGATCCGGCGGGCAGATGGCGATGAGTTTGCCCTCATTGGCCAATGTCAGCGGATCCAACCCCAGCAGTTCGCACACCGCCGCCACCTGGGGCTGAATGGGAATCGCCGACTCCTCAATCACCATACCCACGTTGGATTGCTCGGCCAGTTCATTGAGGGTGGTGGCCAGCCCGCCCCGGGTGGGATCGCGCAGGCAGTGGATGTTGGGGACGATGCGCAGCATATGCGCGATCAGATCATGCAGAGCGGCGCTGTCGGACTGGATGGCGTGGTCGAAATCCATCGACTCCCGCGCCAGCATGATGGCGGCGCCGTGATCGCCCATGGAGCCGCTGATGAGGATGGCGTCGCCGGGCTGGGCGGCGTCGCCGGAGATGCGCGCAGAGCCGGGTGGAATCACGCCGATGCCGGTGGTGGTGATGAACACGCCGTCGCCGTGGCCGCGCTCCACCACCTTGGTGTCGCCCGCAATAATCTCTACGCCCGCATCCTTGGCGGCGCGGGCCATGCTCATGACGATGCGCTCCAGATCCGCCAGGGGGTAGCCCTCTTCGAGGATGAATCCGGCGGTCAGATGCAGTGGGACCGCGCCAGACATGGCGACATCGTTGAGGGTGCCATGCACCGCCAGCGCGCCCAGATCGCCGCCGGGAAAGAAGATCGGCGAGACCACATGGCTATCCACGCTCATCACCAGCGAACCCGGCGGCGCGTCGAAGCGCGCATTATCGTTGTTCTGGCGCAGATAGGGATTGTCCAGATGCGAGGCGAACAGTTCACGAATCAGGGTGTGGGAGGCGCGTCCGCCGCTGCCGTGGGACATCTCCACCACGCCGTTTTGAATGTCCAGGGTGTGGCTCATGCGGCGCTCTCCTGTGTGGTTTGAGAAGAGCCAGAACGGTGGCGGCCATAGCTCCAGTAAGCCGCGCACGCGCCCTCGGAGGAGACCATGCACGAACCCATGGGGTTCTCCGGCGTGCACACTGTGCCGAACAGTTTGCAGTCGGTGGGGCGCTTGCGCCCGCGCAGAATCTCCGGGCAGGCGCAGCCTTTGATGTCTTGTGCTGTGCTGGGGGTGAGATCAAAGCGGCGTTCGGCGTCAAAAGCGGCGTAGCGCTCGCGGATCTTCAGCGCGCTGTTGGGGATCACCCCCAGGCCGCGCCACTCGAATTCGCCGCGCATCTCCATCACTTCGGCCACCAGCGCCTGCGCCTTGCGATTGCCTTCGGGCGTGACCACGCGGGTGTATTGATTCTCCACCGTGAAGCGTCCGGCGTTGAGCTGCTCAATGAGCATCAGCGCCGACTGCATCACGTCCAGCGGCTCGAATCCGGCGATCACCACCGGGCGGCGGTACTTCTCCGTCAGCGCCACATAGGGCTGGCTGCCGATGACGCTGCTCACGTGGGCCGGACCGAGGAAGCCGTCGATGGCGACGGCGTCCTGTTCGATGTCTGGGGCGTCGAGAATGGCCTGGATCGCCGCCGGGGTGAGCACATGGTTGCAGAAGGCGGAGAAGTTCTTCAGCCCCATGGCGTCGGCCTGTTTGATGGCCACCGCCGTGGGCGGGGTGGTGGTCTCAAAGCCGATGGCGAACATCACCACATCGCGGGTGGGGTTCTCCTGGGCGATCTTCAGCGCCTCCTGGGTGGAGTGCACCATGCGGATATCGGCGCCGTCGGCGCGGGCCCGTTGCAGGCTGATGCGATTGCCGCCGGGCACGCGCATCATGTCGCCGTAGGAGCAGAGAATGGCCCCGTGGCGCTGGGCGATCTCCACTGCCATATCGATGCGGCCAATGGGCAGCACGCACACCGGGCAGCCGGGGCCGTGCACAAAACGCACATTGTCGGGCATCAGGTCGGGCACGCCGTAGCGGAAGATGGCGTGGGTGTGGCCGCCGCAGAACTCCATCAGGCGGTAGATACGATCCGGTTTGGCGGCGGTGCGGATGCCCTCGGCCAGCTTCAGCGCCAGATCGCGCTGGCGGAATTCGTCGACGTACTTCATGGCGCGGACTCCGACGGCGCGGCTTCGCTGACGATGCCCGCTTCGGCCATCAACTCCAGGGTTTTGCGCGCTTCCTCTTCGCTGATGACGTTGAGGGCGTAACCCACGTGCACCAGCACGTAGTCATCCACACTGACGTTCTCCACCAACGCCAGGGAGATCTGTTGCCGCACGCCGCCCAGCTCCACGCTGGCGGTGTCGGCGTCTGAATCGATGGCCACGATGCGGGCCGGCAGGGCCAGACACATGGGCGGTTACTCCGACTGCGAGAGGGTGGGGTGGCCGGTCAGGGCGATGGCGCGGGTGGCTTCAATCCAGCGGCGCCAGGCGTCCATGCCTTCGCCACTGACGGCGGAGGTGAGCAGCACCTTGATGTTGGGATTGACCTGGCGGGCGTAGCCGATGCATTTGTCCACATCGAAGGTCAGATAGGGCAGCAGGTCCACCTTGTTCAGCAGCATCAGGTCGGCGGCGTGGAACATGTCCGGGTATTTGATCGGTTTATCCTCGCCCTCGGTGACCGACAGAATCGCCACCTTATGCGCTTCGCCCAGATCGAACGCCGCCGGGCAGACCAGATTGCCGACGTTTTCGATGAACAGCAGCGAGCCGGGTTTGGGCTCCAGCCGCTCCAGACCGTGGCCTACCATATGGGCGTCCAGGTGGCACCCCTTGCCGGTGTTGATCTGCAGCGCGCGCACGCCGGTGGCGCGGATGCGCTCGGCGTCGTTGGCGGTCTGCTGATCGCCCTCGATCACCGCTACCTCGAACTGATCCTTCATCAACTCGATGGTGCGGGTGAGCAGGGTGGTTTTGCCCGAGCCGGGGCTGGAGACCAGATTCAGCGCCAGAATCCCCTGTTCATTGAATGTGCGGCGGTTGGCCAGGGCGTACTGATCGTTCTTGCTGAGGATATCCTGCTCAATCTGCACCATGCGCGACTGGCTCATGCCCGGGGCGTGGGCGCGGGCCGGGCCCTGGCCGTAGTCGTGATGATCGTGATCGTGGCTGTGACCATGCTCGTGAGGGTGTTCATGCGCATGTTCGTGATCGTGGCCATGGTCGTGGCCATGATCGTGCGAATGGTCATGGCTATGGGCGTGGCCATGATGGTGGTGATCATGGTCGTGATCATGCTTGTGGGCGGCATCGCCCTCGATGCGCGTTTCGCCCTGACCACATCCGCAAACGGTGCACATGTCGACTCTCCTCTACTCGACTTCCAACTCTTTGACTCGCATGGCGTCACCGGAGACCACCTGCAACTGAAACCCGCCGCACTCCGGGCAGGGGTCAAATCGCTGCTGGGTCTCCACCTGTTTGGAACAGGTCATACACCACGCTACGCCCGGCGGTTCGATGATCTCCAGCTTGGCGCCGTCGGCGATGGAGTCCCGCGCCACCGCATCGAAGCAGAAACGCATCGCCTCCACCTCCACGCCGGAGAGTTTGCCGATCTCCAGCCACACGGTTTTGACCCGTTTGAAGCCTTGGCTTTCGGCGTGCTCCTCGAGCAGTTGAATCACTCCCTCACACAGCGACATCTCATGCATCTGGCGCCACTTTCAGTTCAAATCCCACACAGGGGTCGATGGCGTAGATCGCCAATGTGGCCCAGCGTTGCAACGATTCGGCATCGCCGCGCAGGCTGGCCAACGTCTGCGCCGCCGCGCCATCGGGGTGAAAATTCCACTCGGTGGGGGCGAGGATGGCGTAGTCCAACGACACCTCGCCATCCAGTTTCACGCGATGCGCCAAACGGCCTCGCGCCGCCTCCACCACCCCCACGCCGTAGCCTTGCGGCTGCGCGCCGACGTCTGGCGTGAGCGCCTGCAGGCGGGCGTCGTCGCCGTCACGCAGGGCCAAAGCCAGTTGCGCCATCTCGGTGAGACGCGCCAGCACCCGCGTGAGTTGATCGTTGCCGTAGCGGCTCGCTTCTTCCAGCAGGGCGCTGCGGGTGCGGGTCAGCGCGCTGCTCTCATAACAGGCCCCCCGCCAGCGCGGCCGGGCGATGAAATCGCTATCCGACATCAGCGGGGCCAGCTCTTGCGCGCTCAATGTCGGTAGCGGCCCGACGCCGCTCTGCCCCCAGCCAGAGGGGGCGATATGCAGCGCCGCCGAAGCCATGGCCGCGCCCAGGGTCTCCACCGCATCATTCCAGTGGACGATCTTCTGAAGATGATGAAACGTCAGCCACTCTTCCAACTCCACGCCAAACACGGTTTCGCGCAGTATGCCAAGCAATGGCGTCCAGGCGGCGGCGTCCAGATTGGCGATGTCGCCCTCGGCCCCTGGCTGCATGGGGCTCTTGCCGTCACGCAGCAGCATGCTCAGTTTCAGATACTGCTTGGCGGCTTGGGCCATGGTCGCCTGTTGCGCCTGTTTGCCCAGCAGCGGCGGCCACTGCAGCAGGATCTGCCACAGATGCTCCTTGATGCTCTCCAGCGCCACCAGGCGGTTGCGTTGCGCCGCCATGGCGGGGGAGGGCGCAACGCCCCGAAACCCCTCCACAGCCCGCGCCGCCGCCACGCTCTGGGCCACGCCGCACACCACGAACAGCTTCGGCAGCAGCGCTAAGAGCTGCTCTACCGGCTTGCCCACCAGCATGCGCGACGCCCCCACCATACGTTGGGAGTCGATCACCGCCCGCGCCGGACCGCTGCGGTTCGGGTGCAGGGTGATGCGCAGGCCGCCGTCAAAACTCATGCAGGCTCCCCGCCGCGCAGACCCGTGAACAGATCGCGTCGGCTCACCGGCTGCGCCATCTTCTGCGCCGCGCCGCCCGAGGCGGGGCAGGCGCTGGAGCCCTCTTTGCTGACAAACCCATTTTCGGCCATCAGCGCCTGCCGCTCCTGCTCGAAGATATCGCGCATATCCTCGCCGCTGAGGAAGCGCTGCATGCGCGCCTCATCCAGCGGCGTATCGTCCAACGTGGGCTCTCTGTCGGCGCTGTCGGTCATCAGCACGTCGAGGAACGATTCGGCGCGGGAGACGGCGGAGTCGTGGGTGGGGAAGGGGTGCATGGGGGATTCCAGCGACAGCGTCAGGCAGCGCCCCACGCCATCGAACTCATTGATGGCCATCGCATGGCTGCGCTCGGGGAAGTCGATGTGGATCTTCTCGCCCAGCGGCGCGTTTTGCCAGGAGAGACCCGTGGGGTCCACCACCAGCAGGCTCATCAGCCAGGGGGTGATCACCACGCCGCACCACAGATCGCCGATGGGCTGCACCCCCACCGCTTCGACCTTGATAATCGGATTGAGCAGAGGCAGGCCGCGCATCTGATCGCGTTCGATGGCGCCAAACACGCTTTCCAGTTTGTCTTTCAGGGTGGTTTCATCCATGCCATCTCTCCGCTGGGTCTGCCGATGCGACGCCCGGGTTGGGCGCTGGGTGGTTGCCATACAGCAACGGCGGCGCCAAAACATGGTGAGAATAAGTTGATGAAACAGTAAGGGAAAAAATAGAATTTTTGAAATTACGATTTCACTGTGGATACCATTATTTCACGTCGACAAAATAATGGAAGCAAAAAAGACAGTGTTCACTGTGCGTGTTTCCACCAAACATCATTATTGGGGGGATGAAAGATATCGAGGGCTCCGCCCTCGAGCTCCCAACTTCCACACCGTGATTCAGGCCATCCTTGGCCTTCACCCTTTGGGCTCGCTGCGCGAGTCCGATTCGGCAATCCTGCCGAATCGTGGGGCCGCCCACGCCCCGCTGGGGGCGAAGCCCCCAGACCCCGCCGCCGACCAGTCGGCGGCCCATAGTCAGCGCTGGCCGGGCTTGCGTCACGCAAACATTGGCCGTTCAGAGCTTGTGTAAACTACGGGAGAAAAAAAGACGGGAGGGCCAAGGAGAGCCCCCCCGGTTGGAAGAGGAAAACAGGGAGAAGAAAAACTTAGCGCGGATCGAAAAACAGATCCAGATTGGCGTTGGGGTCGCCGTTGACAGCGGCGGTCAGTTCATCCATGGCGGCGTTGATGGCCTCAGCCTGCTCCGGCTCCAGCACCTCGCGCGCCGAACCCAGATAGTTGGAGACCCAGGTTCCCACCGGCTGCGGCCCCACCAACATCATGTTGACCTGCTGGCGACCCTGCCGCCCTTCGCAGATCGCCACAAAGTCATGGGACTCCACCACGCGCACCGGAATGCCTAGGCACATTTGGCCAGCTCCATCTGCGCTTGACGCGCCCAGTAGCCGATTTGCGGCGTCTCCTTGGGCGTCAGCGTTACGCCCAGGTCGGCCAGTTCCCGCACCAGTTGCGTCACCATGCGCTCCACCCCGGCTTCGCCCTCGGCGGTGAGGCCCAGTTGGTTCTCCAGCCCGTGGGGAACCAGACCGACGATGGTGACGGTTTGCGGCTGCTGTTCGGTGAGCGCCAGCAGGCCCAGCAGATCCGACAGCCCCAATTGGTGGTTGGAGAGTTTGGTCTGGAAGAATGCCGGGACCTGCTCATTGGCGATGCGCACCAGCGTGCCCAGGGGATCGCCGGTGTTGACCGCATCGGCCACGATCAGGTGTTTGACGTTGCGCATGGGCTCCAGCAGTTCAGTGCCGGTGGTGCCGCCGTCCATCACCGTCACCGTCTGCGGCAGGTGATAGCGGCACTCCAGCGCCTCCACTGCGCGCACGCCCACGCCTTCGTCCTGCATCAGCACATTGCCCAGGCCGATGAGCAGGATCTCCTTGTTATCAGGATACATGGTCCTTGGCCTTTTGCTCGGATTTGGCGGGTTTGCGCAGGGCCAGGAACACCACCCCGGCGACCACGACCATGGCCAGAATCGCCGCGGGGGGGTGGTCGGTGAGGAAGTGCAGCAGATTAAAGCCTTCGTGGTGACCGGTATGGGCCAGCGCGGAGGCGGGAGCCAGAGCCAAGGCGGCGGCAACAAGAGCAGATCTTTTCATTTGTGTCACTCCATCTCAATGCAACGACCGGGCGTCAGTCGATGCGAATAATAGCGTGCTTGCACGGAGTAAAACTAACGAGGGTCCAGGGAAATCGGGATTTGTCCCAATTTGGCCTGGCGGGTCCAGGGCGGCGCCCTGGCGGGGTGTGGGGCGGAGCCCCACTATCTTTTATCTCCCCGTTAGTTCTGCTCAATGTTAGTTCTCCGGCCCCAAGTTTACAGGGCTTTGACCTTGACGATTTCACGCTTCTCGGTATCCACCATGTGGATGGCGCAGGCGATGCACGGGTCAAAGGAGTGCACCGTGCGCAGCACCTCCAACGGCTTGTGCTCGTCGGCCACCGGCGTATCCAGCAGCGACATTTCGTAGGGGCCGGGGTCGCCGTTTTCGGCGCGCGGACCGGCGTTCCAGGTGGAGGGCACCACCGCCTGATAGTTGGCGATCTTGCCGTTGTTGATCACCACCCAGTGGGAGAGCGCGCCGCGCGGGGCTTCGTGGAAGCCGAAGCCGCGCACTTCGCCCTTGGGGAACACCGGCGCGTTGAAGGTGTCCAGATCCCCCGTGCCGATGTTGGCCACCAGTTTGGACCACTGCTCCTTGAGGGTGTCCATCATCACCGCGCAGCGCACCGCGCGGGCGGCATGGCGACCGATGGTGGAGTTAAGCGCCTCCAGCGGCACATCGCTCAGACCCGACACCGCCTTGAGGGTGCCGATGGCGCTGTTGAGGTGACGGATGGCGGGCTCATGCCCGGCGGCGACGC
The DNA here is from genome assembly GCF_002109495.1 of Magnetofaba australis IT-1. NCBI lineage: Bacteria > Pseudomonadati > Pseudomonadota > Magnetococcia > Magnetococcales > Magnetococcaceae > Magnetofaba > Magnetofaba australis. Next base: position 52,952 of record NZ_LVJN01000014.1, on the reverse strand, counting down.
TGACCAGCACGTTGGCCAGCGGTCCCACCTCGGCGCGCTCGCCGTAGAAGGTGGGGGCCTTGATCCAGCTGTACTGACCTTCGGCGTTGAAGTCGTCATAGTTGGGGTCGGTCTCGCCCTGCCACGGATGCAGGGTGGCGTCGCCCTTGTACCAACTGTGCTTGGAGCTCTCGGCCACGCCGTCGCGGAAGTAGGCGTCGCCGTGGGTGAGAATGGGCTTGAAGGTGGATAGATCGCCGCCCTTGATGTAGCCGCCGGGAAGGTCGAACTTGGTCCCCTTGCTGTCCTGCGGGCAGTCGGGCACCGACAGATAGTTGGTCACGCCGCCGCCCACTTTGGTCCAGTCCAGATAGAACGCGCCCACCGCGGGCACATCCACCATGTAGACCTTGTGGATGAAGTTCTCCAGCTTGTCGATGAAGCCCTTGATGAACATCAGGCGCTCCATGTTCAGCACCGACGGCGCGTCGAAGCCGATGGAGTTGGAGACGCCGCCCACCGCCACGTTCTGAATGTGTGGGCTCTTGCCGCCGAGGATGGCGACGATTTTGTTGCAGTAGTTCTGCACCTCCAGCGCCTGGAGGTAGTGGGCCACCGCCATCAGGTTCACCTCCGGCGGCAGCTTCATGGCCGGGTGGCCCCAGAAGCCGGTGGCGAAGGGGCCGAGCTGACCGCTTTCGACGAACTTCTTCAGACGGTTCTGCACAGCGGTCATCTCGTGCACGCTGTTCAGAGTCCAGTCGGACAGGCTTTCAGCCAGTTGCGCCGCCTTCTTGGGGTCGGCTTGCAGCGCCGAGACCACATCCACCCAGTCCACCGCCGAGAGGTGGTAGAAGTGCACGATGTGGTCCTGAATGGCGTGGGCGGTCTGGATGATGTTGCGGATCAACTGGGCGTTGACCGGCACTTCCATGCCCAGCGCGTTCTCCACCGCGCGCACCGAGGTGATGGCGTGCACCGTGGTGCACACGCCGCAGAAGCGTTGGGTGTAGGTCCACGCCTCCAGCGGGTCGCGGCCCACCAGGATCTTTTCGATGCCGCGCCACATCTGGCCGGAGGACCACGCCTTGGTGACCTTGCCGCCATCGACCTCCACATCAATGCGCAGATGGCCTTCGATTCGGGTGATGGGATCAACAGTGATACGTTTCGCCACTTTCATTACTCCTTTGACAACGAATCAGGCGTGCTCGGGCCGATGCAGCACGGGCAGGGTTTTGACAACGACCAGATAGGCCATGATTTCAAACGCGATGATCCCCAGGGTCACCATGATCTCCGACACGGAGGGGAAGTAGCTGTAGCCGGGGCCGGGATCGTAGCCGATCAAAAAGGCGTTGAAGCGGTACAGCGAACCGGCCAGCAACAGGCTGGTGGCGGCCCACATCAACGGCTTGCCGCGAGTGCGCTTGGACGGGCTGAGCAGCACCCACAGCGGGAACGCGAACAGCGCGGTCTCGATGAGAAACATCAGGCTGTGCAGATCGCCAGCGAAGATGAAGCCCAGCTTGCCCCGCATGATCAGCTCGCCGAAGCGGATGACCAGATAGACGGACAACAGGCCGATGAGAATCTTGGCCAACCCTTTGAGCAGCGGCGTTTCGGTGGGGTGGTCGAGGCCGGTGGCGGCCAGCGAGGCTTCAAAAATCACCACCGCGAAGCCCATGCTCACGGCGGTGAGAATCGCCAGCACCGGCTGCATGTGCAGTGACTGCCACAGCGGGGTCACCTTGTAGCCCATGGCGATGAGCATGGAGCCCAGCGAGGATTGGTGCATGGTGGGCAGCAGCACGCCCAAGGCGATGAAGAAGAACAGCACTTTGTTCAGGCGCTTGAGTTTGTGCCCGGCCTTGGCTTTTTCAAACGGCACCGGGGCGAACTCAATGAGCAGCACCAGGATGTAGGTGAACACGCACAGGCCCACCTCCAGCATCACCGCGTTGAAGTTCCAGTTCCACGGCAGCAGGATGTTGTAGAACTGCCACCAGCGGCCCATGTCGAACAGCGCGCCGAAGCCGCCCAGGCCGTAGCCCAGCAGCGAGGCGAGGATGGCCGGACGGATCAGCGGGTGGTATTCGCCCTTGTTGAACACGTAGATGAGGATGGCCATGGCGTAGCCGCCGCAGGCCAGTGCGGTGCCCACCACCACGTCATAGACCACCCAGATGCCCCAGGGGTAGCCGCCGTTGATGTTGGCCACCGCGCCCATGCCGTCGGTAAAACGCAGGGCGATGTAGTAGAGGCCGATGGCCACGAACACGCCCAGCACCAGGAATGGCAGGGTGAAGATGCGTCCGCCCAGGGGGCGGTAGGTTGCGTGATGACTCATGACGCGCCCCCATTATTGTCAGCGCCCTCATCACTGCCCAGGTCGGTGTCCATGCCCGAGGCGTCGTGTTGGGAGCTGGTGTTGCGGCGCACGATGGCGGTGAGACCCGCCAACGCCACGGCGGGCAGCGCCAGATAGTTGTACAGGGTGTGCTGCACGCCCTCGGAGATGGAGGCGTAGGAGCGTTCGCCCAGCGGCGGCATGCCCAGTTTGTCGAAGGGTATGGCGGAGATGTGCATCACATTGGTTCCGCCCGCCTCTTTCTCGCCCCAGATGTGCTGCTGATATTCCGGCGCGCTCTTGGCGTGGTCGCCGGTGGATTTGACCACATTGCCGCGCGGGTAGGAGAGTTCGTCTCCCGCCTGGGCGGCCAGGCGCCGTTTGGCCTCCTTGAGCAGCTCCTCGCGGGGGCCGAACAGGGTGGCGCCTGTGGGGCAGACCTCGGCGCAGCCGGTGAGCTGGCCGTTGTCGATGCGCGACACGCCCTTCTGGTTGCACATCTGGCACTTCTGAATCTGCCCGAAGGGGTTGTCGTACTCGAACTGCGGCACGTTGTAGGGACAGCCGGTCATGCAGGTGCGGCAGCCGATGCAGGCGTCGGGGTGGTGGGTGACGATGCCGGTGACGCTGTGACGCCGCATGGCGGTCACCGGGCACACCGACACGCAGCCGGGATCCACGCAGTGCATGCAGCTGCGTTTTTCAAACGCAAAGCCGTCGGTGAGGGCGTCTTTGGTCTGGCCGCTGCCCTGTTTGTAGGCTTTGATCACGTTGAGGGTTTTACCCGACAGATCGCGCGCCGAATCCCAGGTGACGTTATCGCCATCGATCTCCGGCGGCATGCCGTTGACCTCTTTACACTTGCTCACGCACGCCTTACAGCCGATGCACAGGGTGGAGTCGAACAGCATCCCCACCGCCTGCGGCGCGGGTTTGAGATTCTCCCGCGCTTCGGCCGTCTGTGGCAGGGCCGCACACGCGACCGCGCCGCCAGCGACGCTTTTGAGAAATTCACGACGTTTCATACTCCGCCTCCTCACGCCTTGTCCGCGCTGTCGCCTTCCTTGTCGCCCAACTTCTTGGCGGCCATGACGCTGGCGCCGGCCACCGCGCCGACCACCGCGCCGGCCAGAGCCGCCGCGCCGACGCTGGCGCTGCTGGTCTCTTCCCGGCTATCGATGGCCGGGAAGGTGTTGGGCGCGGTGTGGGTCTCCACCTTGGCCAGGGAGAACAGCGGCTTGTTGAAGCCCACGCCGCCCTCGGAACAGCCGAAGCAGGGGTGGCCCACGCCGATGGGCCAGACGCCGCCGCCGAGGTTGTTGAACTCCAGGCTGGGGCAGTTGTTGTAGGTCTCCGGGCCCTTGCAGCCCAGCTTGTAGAGGCACCAGCCCTTCTTGTGGCCTTCGTCGCCGAACTGGGTGGCGAAGCGCCCGGCGTCGAAGTGGGGGCGGCGGTAGCAGTTTTCGTGGATCAGGCGGCCATAGGCCCACTTGGGACGGCCCTGGCTATCCAGCGGCGGCAGTTTGCCGTAGGTGACGAAGTAGAGCACCGTGCCCAGGAAGTTGGCCGGGTTGGGCGGGCAGCCGGGGATGGTGACCACGGTTTTGTCCTTGAGCACCCCGGGGGCGCCGGTGGCGCCGGTGGGGTTGGGGCCCGCCGACGGCACCCCGCCCCAACTGGCGCAGGAGCCAAACGCGACGATGGCGGCGGCGTGTTCAGCGGCCTCCAGGGTGGCGTCGAGCATGGTCTGGCCGCCGATTTTGCAGTAGATGCCGTTATCGGCGGTGGGGATGGAGCCTTCGATCACCAGCAGGTACTTGCCCTTGTTGGCTTCCATCGAGGCGCGCTTTTGCTCTTCGACGATATGACCAGCGCCCGCGTCCAGGGTCTGGTGGTACTCCAGCGAGATCAGATCCAGAATCAGCGTCTCCAGGCTGGGCTGTTCGGAGCGCAGCAGGGTTTCGGAGGGGCCGGTGCACTCCTGGCCGTGCAGCCAGATCACCGGCGGCCGTTTGCGCGCGGTGGCCACCGCTTCGGCCATGGCCAGACCGGCGTTGCCCGTCAGGCCCATGGAGGCGGCCACGCCTGCGCAGAATTTCAGAAACGCGCGGCGGGAGATTCCCAGGCGCTGTTCGACGTTGAGAAAGTCACTTTCAGTTGCTGCCATCGTACGGATCTCCGGCTGGGTGGGATGGGCGCAGGGAGGATTCACCTGACTGACATCTGGCCGTAACCCTTGAGCAATCGCAGGGCCAAATAAAAAAATCATAAAAGCAATGACTTGCAAAAATTGACACTTTAAGGCGCCGGATCAGGTGAAAGGCGATCAGTGTGTTGGCGGGCAACAGTGGAAGCTTGCTTATCAGTGGGCGGCGCAATGGGGGGACGCGCCTGCACTGGATGAGCGTGCGCTCGAAATGGCGCGCGCAGGCGCCGTCGTGGCGTGCAAAGTTGTCGCGCGCCATCGCGCTTGATGGAAAGAGTTGTTAATGTAACGCCTTGCGTCAAGAGGACGGGCGTGTCCGCCCGCAGTGGCGCACTCGGAGAGGCGGCATGGCGATTGGCGAATTCCACCCGCAAGAGGGCGCCTTCAGCGCGGTTGAGGCAACCAGCTGGGCGCGCGCAACGTGGCCCCTGGGCGTCAGTTTTGACAATGGCGACCTGCTGGTGGCGGTGTTCTCGCGCCGCGCCCAACGCATCCTGTTGGAGATTCATGACCGCGCCATCGGCGGTGATGTCGTCCACGACTACTGGCTGACGCGCAATCCCGATGACAACATCTGGCGCGCGCGCATTCGCCAGGCCCCAGCGCATAGCCTCTACGCCTTTCGCTGCTGGGGGCCCAACTGGACATTCAATCCGGCTTGGCGGCGGGGCGGCAGCGAAGCGGGCTTCATCGCCGACGTGGACGACGCGGGCAACCGTTTCAATCCCAACAAGCTGCTGTTCGACCCCTACGCGCGGGAGCTCTCCCACGACATGATCACCCCGGAGCTGCACGCGGCGGGGCTCGATTTCCACCTCTATCACACCGGCGCGTTTGAGTATCTGGGGCATGCGGCGCGCTGGCATGACACCGGCCCCTGGGCGCCCAAGGGCGTCGCGCTGCAGGATGCGCCGTTCCCCACGCCGCGCCCGCGCGTGCCGCCGGAGAAGGCGGTGATCTACGAAGCCCATGTGCGCGGGCTCACGCAACACCCTTCGGCATCGAACCTGAAGAGCATTCTCACAGGCTTGCCGGATTTTGCCGCGGTGGAGGATGTGCCTGAGGCGCTGCGCGGCACCTACGCCGGGGCGGCGTATATGGCGCCCTATCTCAAGGCGCTGGGTTTCACCACCATCGAGCTGCTGCCGATCCACTTCATCGCCAACATCCGCGATCCCGCCCTGCAGCCGCGCGATAACTACTGGGGCTACATGAGCCTTGGCTTCTTCGCCCCCAATCGGCGCTACGCCCACGACCAATCCCCCGGCGGCCCCACCCGCGAGTTCAAGGCCATGGTGGCCGCCTTCCACGCGCAGGGGATGGAGGTCTATCTGGATGTGGTCTACAACCACACTGGCGAGGGCGGCAACTGGTATGGCCGCCAGGACACCACCGCGTTTGTCAGTTTCGGCGGCTTCGACGCCCCGGAATATTACGTGCTCAGTCATGAGAACCATCTGCTAGACGGCGCCACCGGCTGCGGCAACCAGATCAGCTTCTCCAGTCCGGTGTGTCATGAACTGGTGATGGATTCGCTCCACTACTGGATTCACGATATGGGGGTGGATGGCTTCCGCTTCGATCTGGCGCTGGCGCTGGGGCGGTTGCCCAACCACTTCCAGAAGGATGACTGGGCCAATCAGCGCAAATTCTTCGATCAACACCCGCTGCTGCTGCGCATCGCCGAGTTGGGCAAGCGCGAAGAGGTGGAGATGATCGCCGAGGCGTGGGATCTGTGGGGCTATGAGGTGGGCGCCTTCCCGGCCCACTGGGGGGAGTGGAACGGACGCTTCCGCGACGCTTTGCGTATGTTTGTGCGCGGCGATGGCTCCGCCGTGGAGACGGTGCGCATGCTCAATGGCGACTACGAGAACTTCAGCGACAAGGGCGGCCCGCAACACTCCATCAATTTCCTGGTGGCCCACGACGGTTTCACCCTGGCGGATCTGGTCAGCTACGACCACAAGACCAACGCTGTGTTGGAATGGCCATTCGGCCCCTCCGACGGCGGCAGCGACGACAATCTCTCCAGCGGCTGGGGCGGCGACCACGCCCTGCGACGTCAGCAGATGCGCAATTTCTGGACATTGCTGATGTTCTCCCGCGGCGCGCCCATGGCGGTGGCGGGGGATGAGTTCGGGCGCACGCAAAACGGCAACAACAACACCTGGGACGTGGACAGTCCGGCCACCTGGAACAACTACGCCATGATCGCCAGCCACTGTCCGCAAGCGGTTCCCAGCGGCTGCGAAGCGCCCTACCATAATAACCTGGGCTGCGCCGAAGCGGCGCCGGAAGCGGTGAATCCGCTGTTTGTGTTCGTCCACTATCTGCTCAATTTGCACCGCGTCTCGCCTGCGCTGCAGCAGCGCCAGTATGCCGATATGGAGATGGACTCCGGCGCCGATGTGACCTATCAGTTCCTGCCCGAACATGGGCAGGGCCATATTGAGCCGCATCACCGCTGCATCCGCTTGCAGATCAATGGCCGCGCGGTGGGTGAGACCGACTATCTGTTGTGCATCAATATGGGCGAGCAGGCGGCGGACTTCGCCGTGCCTCTCGCACAGCCGGGATTGCGTTGGGTGCGCATTATCGACACCGACCGCTGGGCCGAGGCGCGCGGCAACTGCTGGCCCCAGGGCGAACGCGACGAGGTGATGCACAGCTATGGGGTCAATCCGCGCGCCATCGCCGTGCTGCATGAGGTGCCGCAGAAGAGCCCCGGATAAGGAAGCTGGCCGCCGCACAACCGAGGCGCAAATGCAAGATGGTAATTTTGCATGATTTCCTTATTATGATGTGTGGTTGATGGAGCAACCGCCCCAGCAGGACAATCCGCAGGAGTTTGGCATGAACGCCGTACCCGAATACTTGGTTGACGCCCCCAATCTGTGTGGTTCCCAAGAGGTTCTGCGGCAGACCACCGAAGCCGCCGCACAGGTGGCGCACTGGTTGGAGCGCAGTGACATCGATTGGAGTCGCGTGCGCGCCGCCAGCGCCGTGGCGCTGCGCATGCACCAGCCGTTGATCCCCTCCGAGCAGGGGCGCGAGCTGACCCAGGCGCGTCTGGTTTGCCACCTCAAGCACATGTTCGAGCAGCCCCATCTGGGCGATAACCACAACGCGCCCATCTACCACTGGTGCTACAAACGCATCGCTCAGTTTGTGCCGCAACTTCGCCATGAGGGGGCCTCGCCGCGGGTGATGCTGGACTACAGCGGCGCGCTGCTGCATGGGCTGCGCGTGTCGGGCTTTCATGATGTCCTCGACGCCCTGCGCGGGATCACCTGTAGCGACAGCTATACGCCCCAGGTGGAGTGGCTCGGCTCGGCGTGGGGCAATGTCTCCGCCAGCCACACGCCGCCGCAGGATTTCGCCCGCCATGTGGTCGCGTGGCGACACACCTTCGCCGCACAGTTCGGGCTGGAGGCGCTGGCGCGGGTGCGCGGTTTCGCCCCGCCCAACATGGAGCTGCCCAACCACCCGGAACACGCTTTTGAACTGGTTTCCACCCTGCGCCTGAATGGCTACCAGTGGATTCTGCTGCCGGAAGAGGCGGTGGAGGATCCCGCCAGCGGCGCCCAGCCTCACGGACCACACGGCGCCTATCGACTGGTTGCGCGCAACGGCGCGGGAGAGGAGGCGACCATCCTGGCGCTGCTCATCGGCCCGGGCAATCGCAACTTGATGGTGGGGCAGATGCAGTCCGCCCACGCCGCGCGCAGCATGCAGCGCATCGACCTCGGCGGCGAGTCAATCCCGCCTATGGCGGCGCAGTGGGGGCCGGGCGAGGAGGGCGGGGTGGTGATGAACGAATTCCCCCACGCCTTCCGTCAGGCCGCCCATGAGACCTCCGGCTCCGATACGCCGATGATGAATGGCGGCGAATATCTGGAGGCGCTGTTCGCCTCGGGGGTGGCGGTTGATGATCTGCCCATTGTGCAACCGGCGCAGCAGCGCGCGGTGTGGGAGCGGCATACGGCGGGGGCGGGCGCCGAGGTGCTGCAAGGGGTGATCGACGCCCTGCGCGCGGAGAATCCGCACTTTCCCATGAACCAGCCCCGGCGCACCGATGACGCCGCCTGGGTCGCCGCCCATGAGGCGGAGTTGAGCCCCGCCGAGCGTCTGAGCGCGCGCTTTGCGCAAGTGGTGGATGGCGGCGGTTTCGATGCGCAGTCGCCTGCGGTCAACCGCGCGCTGCTGCATCTGTTGTGCGCTCAGGAGATGGCGTTGGGCGGCGGCGAACAGGGGCTGTTGGGCGAATATGGTCGCGAGATCATCCGCCGTGGCCACGCGGTGCTGGATTATGATTTTGACGCCGAGCAGGCCAAACCGGTTGCGGCCCCTGGGAAGCCTTCCGCCGCGCCACTCGCGCCCAGCGTCCCCGTCGCGCCGAGCATTCCTGTCGCGCCTGCGTCGGCGTCGCCTGCGCTGGCCTCCATTACCGCCCCCGCGCCGCTGGACCCGGTGGTGACGCGCCTGAAACGCAAGCTGTTCAAAGATCCCTTTGGCGTATTGGGGCTGCATCTGGAGAGTGGCGAAACCGGCGAAATCGCCTGCGTGCGCGCCCATTTGCCGTTGGCGGAGAGGGTCAAGCTGTGGGAGGCCGACGCCGAGATGGAGCGGCTGGAGGGCAGCGACTTCTTCGAGTGGCGCGGACCTGCCGACCAGGTCCCCACCCGCTACCATCTGTGGAGTCAGGACGCCGACGGCCGCGAGCGCATCGATTACGACCCCTACTGCTTCCCCGACACCCTGTCGGCATTTGACGCGCATCTGTTCAACGAGGGCTCGAATCGGCAGGCGTGGCGCTTTCTCGGCGCCCATGAGATCGAGATCGACGGCATTCAGGGCGTGCGCTTTGCCGTGTGGGCGCCGTCGGCGTTTCGCGTCAGCGTGGTGGGCGAGTTCAACCAGTGGCACGGCCTGCGCCATCTGATGCGCCGCCATGAGGGCAGCGGCGTGTGGACGCTGTTCATCCCCGGTTTGGGCGGCGGCGAGTTGTATAAGTTCGAACTGCAAGCCACTGAGGGCGAACCGCCGTTCCTCAAATCCGACCCCTATGGCCGCGCTTTTGAGTTGCGCCCGGAGACCGCTTCCATCATCGTGCCCCCCAACGACTTCGCCTGGGGCGACGCGGCGTGGCTGGAGCAGCGCAAACAGTTTGACTGGCAGGGCGAACCCATCAGCATCTACGAGGTGCATCCGGGCTCCTGGCGACGCGGCGACGAGGGGCAGTTCCTCAGCTATCGCGAGCTGGCCCATGCGCTGATCGACTACGTCAAACAGATGGGCTTCACCCATGTGGAGTTGATGCCCATCACCGAGCACCCATTCGACCCTTCGTGGGGCTATCAGGCCACCGGCTACTTCGCCCCCACCAGCCGCTTCGGCTCGCCCGACGACTTCCGCTATCTGGTGGATGCGCTGCACCAGAACGGCATCGGCGTGATTCTGGACTGGGTGCCGGCGCACTTTCCCAAGGATCAGCACGCCCTGGCCCGCTTTGACGGCACCGCGCTGTATGAACACGCCGACCCGCGCCAGGGCGAACATCTGGACTGGTCGACGCTGATCTTTAACTATGGCCGCCATGAGGTGAAGAGCTTCCTCATTTCCAGCGCGGTCTACTGGCTCACCGAGTTCCACATCGACGGCCTGCGCGTGGATGCGGTGGCCAGCATGCTCTACCTGGATTACTCGCGAGAAGAGTGGATTCCCAACCGCTACGGCGGACGCGAGAATCTGGAGGCCATCGCCCTGCTGCGGGATCTGAACCGCGCCGTCCACCAGGAGGCCCCGGGGGCGCTGGTGTTCGCCGAGGAGTCCACCGCCTGGCCCATGGTGACCAAACCCGGCGAAGTGGGCGGGTTGGGGTTCAATCTCAAGTGGAATATGGGCTGGATGAACGACACCCTCTCCTACATGGCCATGGACCCGGTCTATCGCAAGCATCACCATGATCAACTGACGTTCAGCTTCGTCTACGCCTTTAACGAGAACTTCGTGCTGCCGCTCTCCCACGACGAGGTGGTGCACGGCAAGGGCTCGCTGCTGGGCAAAATGCCCGGCGACGAATGGCGTCGCTTCGCCAATCTGCGCGCGCTGTATGGCTACATGTTCGCCCATCCCGGCAAGAAGCTGCTGTTCATGGGCTGCGAGTTCGGCCAGCCCACCGAGTGGAGCAGCAGTCGTCCGCTGCCGTGGGAGCTGCTGGAGCAGGAGCCCCATCAAGGCATCCAACGCCTGATCGCCGACCTCAATCGCTTCTACTGCGCGCAGTCGGCGCTGCACGGGCGCGATTTTGATGCCGCCGGGTTTGAGTGGGTGGAGAGTCACGACCGCGACAATTCAGTCATCATCTTCGTGCGCAGCGGGCCTGAGGGGCATCTGGTGATGGCGGTCAACTTCACCCCCGTGGCCCATGAGGCGTATCGCATCGGCGCGCCGCAGTTGGTCCCTTACCGTGAGGTGTTCAACACCGACTCGGCCTACTATGGCGGCGGTAACATGGGCAATGCGGGGGCGGATTTGACCCCAGACCCCAGCCCGTGGATGGGCCGCGCGCAGAGCGTGATGGTGCGTCTGCCGCCGTTGGCGATGATCGCGCTACAGCCGGTGGCGGAGGCCGAGCGGGTGATTCAGCCTGCGCAACCGTCTGCCGACCAAGCGGAATAGGTCGTTTTGGCAGGTCGTCGCCTGGGACTGCGTGCGCAAATGGTGTGGCGCGTTGGGGCCTGGTGTGGTATAGAATCCGTCGTTCGCGCTAGCCATCCCAACGCCCCGCGCGGCGGGAAAGAGCGGTCTGTCTGCTCTCCTTCTCCGGTTGGGATGATGCGGGCTCGCGCCCGCTTCCGAATCCGTGCGCAAGAGGCGCCACATGACTCAATCTCGGAACGCTCCGACCGATCCGGCGTCGCCCCAGGGCCAGACGTCCGATGGCGCGCGCGATCCGGCGGTTGATGACAACGGCTTCGGCATGGCGCAAGCGGCGCATCACGCCCGCGAGCCGAGCGACGAACAGGCGCAACTGCGAGACCTGATTGCGCGCATCGACGCCCAGGCGCCGCCCGAGATGGATGCCGCTGTCGACGATGCGCCCTTCTCCTTGCCCGTCAATGAGGGGCAATGGTTTCTCTTCGAGAATGCCCCCGCAGCCCCTGAAGCCCTTGCCGATTCCGTCGTCGAACCTGCTCCCCGCGCGTTTCCCCTGCATGTGAGCGCGCCGGTGTTGACGCTTGCAGCGCAGCCTGTGGAGTCGCCCACCCCGGCGCCCCGCCATGATGCCGAACCCGTCCAGTCTGAGCCGCCTATCCAGCCTGAGCCGCTCCGCTCTGATGCGGCCCCAGTTCAGTCTGCGCCGCCCGACTGGTCGGAGCCTGCGCTGGCGCCGATCCATGGCGAGATGGCGTTTGTCCCGCAGCCGTCGTTTCCGCTGTGTGAGCCGCTGCGCGCGCCGCTGGAGCCTCTGTTCGCCGGCTCCGCCGCACTGCCGATGATGGCGCCGTTGGCTTCGGCGGAGGAGTGGGACGCCCGCGCCGAGCAGGCGCTCAACCGCTGGTTGCCGCCCACCGAGACCCAGAACACGCTGGTGGAGCTGGCCGCTTCGCCGCACTACTGGGGCCATCCGTTGGCGGCTGAAACCTTCCCCAATCCGCTGCAAGAGCCTGCGCCAACGCGCGCCGCGCCGTCTCAATGGCGTTCGGGCCATGGTCCGGCGTTCGACGCCCTGGAGTCGTAGGGTGGAGCCCGACCAATCCATACTGCAGGGCGCTTTTCTACTGGTTCTGCATGCGCATCTTCCCTACGCGCGCCATCCGGAACACCCGCGCGCGCTGGAGGAGTGCTGGCTGTTTGAGGCCATCAGCGAAACCTATCTGCCCCTCATCGAGATGCTCGAACGCCTGGCCGCCGAAGGACGGCGCGGGTTGTTGGCTCTGAGCGTCTCGCCGCCGCTGGCGGCGATGCTGGAGGATGAACTGCTGCAGAAGCGCTTCGATGACTATCTGCAGCGCCAGTGCGCACTCCTCGAGGATCTACTGGAGAAGCCCGATCCCGCCACCATCGATCTGGAGGCCCCGCTGCGTTGGCACTTGGCGCGCATCCAGGGGATCGCCGCGCGCTACCACGCGCGCGGCGGCGATCTGCTGGGGGCGCTGGCGCGACTGGCTCGCGCTGGGGTGATCGAACTGCTGCGCACCACCGCCACCCACGCGGTGCTGCCGCTGCTGCGCCACTGGCCGGAGTCGCTGCAGGCGCAGCTGTCGCTGGGCGCGCAGGCGCATCAACAGGCGTTTGGACTCACCGCGCCGGGGTTGTGGCTGCCCGAGTGCGCCTATGATCCCATGCTGCTGCCGCTGCTGCGCCGCGCGGGGGTCAACTACTGCTTCCTCGACGCCGCCTGTCTCACCAGTCAGGATCTGGGCGCAGGCGAGGCGCCGCCTATGGCGGAGCTGGGCGAGCGGGTGGTGGGATTTTTCCGTCACAATGGGCTTTCGCGTCTGGTGTGGGACGCGCAGATCGGCTATCCGCATCACGCCGCCTACCGCGAATTCCACCACGATCTGTCGGATCTGCTGCCGCTCAAACGCATCGGCCCCTATTTGGCCCACGCGCAGATCGCCTCGCCGTCGGGGGTCAAGCCCTACTGCGTTACCGGCGGGAGTGCGCCCAAGGCGCCCTATGATCCCGCTGCGGCGCAAACGCAGGCGCGCGCCGACGCTGCGCATTTCGTTGAACAGTTGGCCGCGCGCCGTGGTGACCACACACAGGGACCCATCGCGGTGCTGCCGTTCGACGCCGAGCTGTTCGGCCACTGGTGGTTGGAGGGGATCGACTGGCTGGAGGCGCTGCTGCGCGCCGCGCCGCAAGCTGGAGTGACGTCCACGCTGCCTGCGGCGGCCATGGGGCAGGCGGCGCCGACGCCGCTGCATCACCCCGCCCGCGCCGCCACCTGGGGTCGCGACGGCGACAACAGCGCTTGGCTCAATCCGCGCAACGCCTGGGTCTATCCGCTGTTGGATCAGGCGCATATTCGCCTGCGCGCGGTGTATGACGCCCCTGAAGCGGACTCCGACGCCGGACAGCGCGCGCTGTGCCACATGGGGCGCTGTCTACTGCTGGCGCAGGCTTCGGACTGGCCGTTTCTGCTGGACCACGGCGCCCATTCCGACTACGCCGCCGGGCGCGTCAAAAGCTATTTGGCGCGTTTTCACCATTTGGCCACACAGGTTCAAAGCGGCGTCATCTCGGCGTCGGAATTGACGCTGTTGGAGGAGCTGGACCCGATTTTTCCTCGTCTGACTGCGCAAATGCTGCAATGCTGTGAAATTGTAGGCGAATAGGTTGAGCGAGCGCGCGCCGTAGCGCCGTCTCGCGCCGATCAGGAGGGACCATGTATATTGTTCAGATCAGTTCCGAATGCGCGCCGGTGGCCAAAACCGGCGGGTTGGGCGACGTGGTCAACGGGCTCTCCTACGAGTTGGCCATTCGCGGCAATCACGTTGAGGTGATCCTGCCCAAGTACGACTGCATGCGCTACGACCGCATCGAGGATCTGCGCGTCTGTTATGAAGACCTGTGGGTGCCGTTCGATGGGCAGTGGATCCACTGCACCGTGCTGGAGGGGCGCTCCGAGGGGATCAACTTCCTCTTCATCGACGCCCATGGCGAGTGGAACGCCTTCAATCGCGGCGTGCTCTACGGCCACCGTGACGACGCCGCGCGCTTCACCTTCTTCTCCCGCGCGGCGCTGGAGTTTCTGTTCAAGAGCGGACGTCGCCCGGAGATCATCCACTGCCACGACTGGCAGACCGGCCTGGCCCCGGTGATGTACTACGAGATTTACAATGGCCTGGGCTGGAACGACGCGCGCTTCTGTTACACCCTGCACAATATGGGGCATCAGGGGCGCACCGGCGCTCAACTCTTGAGCCAATGCGGGCTCAACGCCCACGGTCTGATGAACCACGGGCAGTTGCTCGACGATCAGCACCCCCACACCGTGAACATGATGAAGGGCGGCATCGTCTTCTCCAACTTCATCACCACCGTCTCGCCCACCTATATGGAGGAGATCCGCTTCTCCGAGCAGGGGCAGGGGCTGCAAGGGGTGCTCAACCGCCATGGCGACAAAGTGGGCGGGGTGCTCAACGGCCTCAACTATGGGGTGTGGAACCCGGAGCTGGATCCCTTCATCCCCAGCCACTACGGCCCGGACAATCTACCCGCCAAATTCGCCAACAAGGCGGCGCTGCGCAATCGCTTATTGATGCGCGAGGCGTTCAAACCCATCGTTGCTGTCGTCAGCCGATTGGACCCGCAGAAGGGGGTGGATCTGATCCGCCACAGCATCTCCGTGGCGCTGGCCAACAACTGTCAATTCGTGCTGCTGGGCAGCGCCTCGGAAGCGTGGATCAACGATGAGTTCTGGCGCATCAAGCATCAGCTCAACGACAATCCTGACTGCCATCTGGAGATCGGTTACGACGAGGAGTTGTCGCATCTGATCTACGCCGGGGCCGATATGCTGGTCATTCCCAGCCAATACGAGCCCTGCGGTCTGACCCAGATGATTGCCATGAAGTACGGCGTGGTGCCGGTGGTGCGCAGCACCGGCGGTCTGGCCGATACGGTGTTTGACGCCAACTACGCCGACAAGCCGTTTGAAGAGCGCAACGGCTACGTGTTCAACGATCTGACCCACGATGGGTTGGAGTCGGCCATGGGGCGCGCCATCGGCCTGTGGCACCGCTTCCCTGACTACTTCCGCCAGTTGCGCTTGAACGGCATGCGCCAGGACTACTCCTGGAATCAGCCGGGGCAGGATTATATCAACATCTTCAATCACATCCGTGTGAAGTAATCCCGCCGTCCCGTTTGGGGCGGCATGCGTGCTTTCATTAAGCAACGATTTCGTCGCCCCATTTCCTTTAGTATGAGGTGATGGGGCGTGCGGCGCACCACGGGGTTTGGCGCTGCGCCAGAAATTCATTTTTCCTCCATTGTGATCTGGCGATGCGCGATTTCAAGCGGCTGCTCTCCAATGAGAACCACAAAGTCAGCCATGAGGCCCTGGGCTGGCTGCTGGCCCTGTCAGCCTACTTTTTCATGCACCATATCGTCTCCGTGTATGACGCCAGGGAGATCCCCTTCGGCGCCGTGACGCCTGTGCTTGGTCATGTTTTTGGCTGGGTCTACAGCATCGCCGACTATCATGAAATTCAGGGGTTGCTGACAGCGATCTACTATCTGTTTGTCACCACGCAGATCCTCATCACCTTGGCCTGGTTCTCTCTGTTTCATGAGAGTGGTCGCGAGCTGCTGCCGTGGGGGCTCAACAGAGGACGTCAGCGCGCGCCGAAAACAGCCTGGGTCGTACTGATGTTTGTGGCGTTGATCGGCTACGACACGGTGTCCATGGTGGGCGGCGAACCCTGGGATTCCTATCGCTCGGTGGATGACTTCATCTTCATCAAATCGGCGATGATTGTGTGTGTGCGCGGCTTGATG
This sequence comes from Magnetofaba australis IT-1, assembly GCF_002109495.1. Classification (NCBI taxonomy): domain Bacteria; kingdom Pseudomonadati; phylum Pseudomonadota; class Magnetococcia; order Magnetococcales; family Magnetococcaceae; genus Magnetofaba; species Magnetofaba australis. The sequence goes on along the minus strand of NZ_LVJN01000014.1, from coordinate 36,903 downwards.
TACCTGGGGCTGGGGCTGGTTATCGCCTTTCGCGCAGTGCAGGATACGGACGTTTAGGCAAACGGCCTGATTGCAAAGGAGTCACGCGCGCAGATCGCTTGGATCTGCGCGCGTTTTGGTATAGTCATCGCAATCCAGAATTATACAGAGTACAAAATGTTTGCGTGACGCTGATTGATCTTGTGCTGACTATTGGCCGCCGACTGGTCGGCGGCGGGGCCTGGGGGCTGTGCCCCCAGCGGGGTTTGGGGCAGCGCCCCAAGGTTTGGCTTTTGGGGAGATCGAGGGCGGAGCCCTCGACATCTTCTGATTTCAAATGTCTTATTTTGGTTTGCGGTGACTATATTGGCTTAGGGCTTCTTCTTACGCGCCGTGCTGCGGGCGGGAGCCCGCTTGGACTTGGCCGGGGCTTTTGCCGGGGCGTTGGGAGTCGTTTTGGCGGGCGCGCCCGCCGCCGTTGTCTTTGCGGAATCGCTGGTCGCTGGGGCTTTTGCGTTGCTGGTCGATTCCGCAGGCGTGGCGGTGGCTTTGGGCGTTGTCGACGCAGCAGTTTTCGCCGCCACAGGTTTGGCCGGGGTTTTGGCGGCTGGCGGCTCTGCAGGCGCGGGCGCCGTGGGGGCTTTCGTCGTTGTCGACACAGTGGGTTTCGCCGTCGCAGGTTTGGTCGGGGCTGCTTTGGCGGCGGGCTTGCGCGCAGGACGTTTGGACGCGGTTTTGCGCGGCGCAGGCTTTTTTGTCGCCGGAGTGTTGGCTGTGGATTTGTCGCTGGCGGTCGCTTTTGGCGCCGCTGCCGCAGGGGGCTCGGCCGCAGCAGGCTTGGGCGTGGAAGCCGCCGCCGGGGCTGTGGCGCTTTTCTGCGCTTCAGGGGCGCTCTTTTGCGTCGCTTTGCTCTCCACCGGCGTCGCCGCCGGGGCGGGCGTCTGTGGCGTGGGCGCGGCGGATTTTGATTGGGGTGGCGCAGAGGCCTGTTTGGCGCCCTGTTCCGACTGCGTGAGCAGCGCTTCCACGGCGTCCAGATGGTCGTGCAGTTGCGGAACCCAGTCATCGCCCCAGAACAGATAGCAGCTGGTCTCCGACAGCAGCAGACGCTCCCGCGCCGCCTGCAAGGCGTCGGCGGCGGGGCCGGATTGGGTTGTGGTCGCCTCCTGCAAGCGCCAATAGCGGTCGCAGAGGGCGTGCAGACGGGTCAAGCCCGCCTGCTGGGTCTCACTGCCCGCCCACTGACTGAAATCCATCCCCGAAGAGGAGCCCACATTCCAGGCGCCGGTCTCCACATGGGCCGAGCGGGTGGGGGGATGCGCCTTCAGGTGGGCGCTCAAGGTCACCGGACGCAGCGGATATTCGGTGGTTTGGCAATGCTCCATGCAGGGGCTGAAGAAGTGGCCGAAGAAGCCAGCCTGTTCGTCCATCTGGCGGAACCAGCCGCCGTTTTCGCCATCGGACCAGGTGGTTAGCAGGCGCACGCCGTCGGGCAGCGGGCTCTGTTCATTCTTGTGCAGAAAATCGTTGGCCAGCCACGCGGCGTCCAACCCGCTCTCCTGGGCGTTGCTCATGTCGCGGTCCCGCGCCACCACCATGATGCGCGCGCCGTCATACTCCGCCCAGTAAGGGACGTAGGGGTCAAACGGCGCATCATCGGTCGGGCGCACATGCACCCCATCCACCACCACGTATTCATAGCCGCACTTCACCAGGGCGGGGATCATCTCCATGGTGAAGGCCATCTCCGCTGGCCAGAAGCCTTTGGGCGCGCGGCCAAACACGGAGGTGATCATGTCCCGCCCGCGCTGAATCTGCTCGGCCCAGTCGCGTTTGGGAATCAGCGGGGTGAGGGGGTGATAGTAGCCCATGCCCAGCAGTTCAATATTCTCTGCGTCGCGCCACTGCTGCAGCACCTCAGGGATCTCGACGATCTCTTCCGCCGCTTTTTGCACTTCGGGGTCCAGTAGCTGCTCCAACAGAACGCCGGAGAAGCCGACCTGGAATGCGGCCACATCGGCGTACTTCTCCGCATAGCGGGGCGGACGCGCATAGCAGCTGAGAATCTGCTTGGCCTCCCAGGGATTCTCCTCCAGCAGCAGCTTCAGATTGCCGGGGGGCTGGTGCATGTGCAGTCCTAAGGCGTGAAAACGCTTTCCGTTGAACATGGGACGTCTCCATTGGCGCCAAACAGCGCGCGGGGCGGGCGCTCAGGCGCGCAGCGCGGGGTCCGGCGACCATGCGCCGGACCCCGCTATCGGCTTAATCCACTGGTGTGGGCTGAACCTTCCAGATCTTCTCACAATACTCGCGAATGGCGCGGTCTGACGAGAATTTGCCAATGCGCGCCACATTGAGAATCGATTTGCGCGTCCACAAGTCCGGTTGCGCCCACAGATCATCCACTTGCGACTGCGCATGGCAATAGGCTTCGTAATCGGCCAGCACCATGAACGGATCGTGTTCCAGCAGGTTGTCAATGAGCGGCTTGAACACGTCCGCTTCACCATGGCTGAAGTAGCCGGAAGCGATCAGATCCATGGCGGCGCGCAGCTCGGCGTTGCCATCGTAGTAGTGGCGCGGGTGGTAGCCGTTGGTCTTCAGATGGACCACCTCTTCGGCGGTCATGCCGAACAGGAAGAAGTTCTCATCGCCCACCACTTCGCGAATCTCCACATTGGCGCCGTCCAGAGTGCCGATGGTCAGGGCGCCGTTCATGGAGAACTTCATGTTGCCGGTGCCGGAGGCCTCGAAGCCGGCGGTGGAGATCTGTTCGGACAGGTCCGCCGCCGGATAGATGCGCTGGGCGTTCTTGACGTTGAAGTTGGGGAAGAAGACCAGCTTCAGACGATCGCCCACCATCTGGTCGCGGTTGACCATCTCGCCCACCGCATGGGCCAGTTTGATGAACAGTTTGGCCATGGCGTAACCCGGGGCCGCCTTGCCGCCCAGGATGTGCACCCGCGGAGCCATGCTCAGGTTCGGATTGTTGATGATGCGGTTGTAGAGGGTGACCACATACAGTAGGTGCAGATGCTGGCGCTTGTACTCATGAATGCGCTTGGCCTGCACCGAGAACAGGCTCTGCGGATCCACGTCCACGTAGGTGCGCTCTTTGAGCAGTTTGGCCAGCGCCTCTTTGTTTTCGCGCTTGACCCGGCGCCAATCCTCGCGGAATCCGGCGTCGTCCAGGTGCGCCTCCAGGCCGCGCAACTTCTCCAGGTCGGTGATCCAGCCCTCGCCGATGCGGTCGCTGATCAGCTTGGACTGCTTGGGGTTGCTCAGCAGCAGGAAACGGCGCGGGGTGACGCCGTTGGTCACATTGAGGAACTTCTCCGGCCACAGATTGTGGAAGTCGTTGAGGGTGGTCTTCTTCAGCAGCTCGGTGTGCAGCGCCGCCACGCCGTTGATGGCGTGGGAGCCGACGCAGGCCAGATTGGCCATGCGCACCCGCTTGGGCTCGCCCTCTTCGATGATGGACAGGCGGGTCACTGCGCCACAGACGTCGTGGGTGAGCACGCGCACCTGATCCATAAAACGCATATTGATCTCGTAGATGATCTCCACATGGCGCGGCAGCACCTGTTGCAGCAGCGGCAGAGACCAGGTCTCCAGCGCTTCGGGCAGCAGGGTGTGGTTGGTGTAGGAGAAGGTGCGGCTGGCCACGCTCCAGGCCGGGTTCCAATCCATGTGGTGTTCGTCCACCAGCAGGCGCATCAGCTCCGCCACCGCGATGGCCGGGTGGGTGTCGTTGAGCTGGGCGGCGAACTTCTCATGGAAGTTGCTCAAATCCGGCTCCTGTTGCAGATGGATGCGGATCATGTCGCGCAGCGAGCAGGAGACGAAGAAGTACTGCTGCTCCAGACGCAGGGTCTTGCCGGAGATCGCCTCATCGTTGGGGTAGAGCACTTTGGAGATGGTCTCGGACTTGACCTTCTCCTCCACCGCTGCGTAGTAGTCGCCGGTGTTGAAGGCTTCGAAGTCGAACGACTGCTCGGCTTCAGCCTTCCACAGACGCAGCAGATTGGTGTTGTTGACGCCATAGCCGATGATGGGGGTGTCGTGGGCCACGCCCAACACCACCCGTTCCGGCTCCCAACGCACACGGTGGTTGCCATGATCGTCGGTGTAGTGTTCGGTGTGGCCGCCCAGATTGACGCGGAAGGTGAGCAACGGACGGGGCACCTCCCAGGGGTTGCCCAGGTGCAGCCACTGATCGCTGATCTCCTTCTGCCAGCCATTTTCGATGCGCTGGTGGAAGATGCCGAACTCATAGCGGATGCCATAGCCGATGGCGGGGATCTCCAGGGTGGCCAGGGAGTCCATGTAGCAGGCCGCCAGGCGCCCCAGACCGCCGTTGCCCAGGCCGGGCTCGGGCTCCTGCTCCAGCAGAACGTCCAGATCCTGGCCCAGAGCGGAGAGCGCCTCGCGCACCTCATCCTCAATGCCCAGATTGACCAGGTTGGAGCCCAACATGGGGCCGATGAGGAACTCGGCGGAGAGGTAGCAGACCGAACGGCTCTTCTGCTTCTTGTAGGTTTGCGCGGTTTTGACCCAGCGATGCAGCTGACGGTCGCGCACGGTGTAGGCCACCGCCTGATACCAGTCGTGGGGCGTGGCCACATCGGGGAAGCGGCCCTGGATGTAGAATAGATTGTCCAGGATCGCCCGTTGCAGGGTGTCCGCATTGGTGCCGGTGCGGCTGTGCAGATCCAGTTTCGGGTGGTCCAGATTATTTTGTTGCGACATGTGACGATCCTGTCTCAGCCCATTGAAATCAGGGCGCTGGTTTTATTAATGAAGGCGCTTGCGCGCGTTATTGGTCGGTTGGGTCCGACTCATCGACCTGAGCGGCCTCCGGCTGTTGCGGCTCGGGCGTGAGCACGAGACACCCCAGCGGCGGCAGGGTCAGATTCAGGGAGTAGGGGCGGTTCATCCACGGCTGCTCGTCGGCCATGAGCGGCGCGGCGCCGTTGCCGACGTTGCCGCCGCCATACAGCTCGGAGTCGGAGTTGAACACCTCCTGGTAGCGCCCGGGGGCGGGTACGCCGATGCGGTAGTCGTGGCGCGGCACCGGGGTGAGGTTGAGAATCACCACCGCATATTCGCCATCATCGCCTTGACGCAGGAAGCTCAGCACCGACTGCTGGCTGTCGTGGCAGTCGATCCACTCGAAGCCGCGCCAGTCGAAGTCATAACGATACAGCGCAGGGGTGGCGCGATAGAGGCGCGCCAGATCCTTGACCATGCGCTGCATGCCCTGGTGCAGGGGGTAGTCCAGCACGTACCAGTCCAGCACACTGGCGCTGTTCCACTCCACCCCTTGAGCGAACTCCAGCCCCATGAACATCAGCTTTTTGCCCGGGTGCATGAACTGATAGCCATATAGGCAGCGCAGATTGGCGTGCTGCTGCCACTCGTCGCCGGGCATCTTGCCCAGCATGGAGTGCTTGCCGTGCACCACTTCATCGTGAGAGAAGGGCAGAATGAAGTTCTCGCTGAAGCAGTAGAGCATGCTGAAGGTGAGCATGTCGTGGTGGTACTGGCGATGGATCGGCTCGTTTTCGATGTAGCGCAGGGTGTCGTTCATCCACCCCATGTTCCACTTCATGTCGAAGCCCAGACCGCCCAGGTAGACCGGGCGGCTCACCTGTGGCCAGGAGGTGGACTCCTCGGCCATCATCAGGATGCCGGGGCAGTGCTCGTGCACCGCCATGTTGAGTTCGCGCAGGAAGTCGATGGCGTCCAGGTTCTCGCGGCCGCCATGCTTGTTGGGGATCCACTCGCCCTCTTTGCGCGAGTAGTCCAGATAGAGCATGGAGGCCACCGCGTCCACCCGCAGGCCATCCAGGTGCAGCTCGTCGAGCCAGTAGACGGCGCTGGAGATGAGGAAGCTCTTCACCTCGTTGCGGCTGAAGTTGAAGATCAGCGTCGACCAGTCCATGTGTTCGCCCAGACGCGGGTCGGCGTGTTCGTAGAGCGGCGTGCCGTCGAAGCGGGCCAGACCATGGGCGTCCTTGGGGAAGTGGGCTGGCACCCAATCCAGGATCACGCCGATGTCGCGCTGGTGCAGGTAATCGACGAAGTAGCGGAAGTCGTCGGGGTTGCCAAAGCGGGTGGTGGGGGCGAAGTAGCCGGTGGTCTGATAGCCCCAGGAGAGGTCGTAGGGGTGTTCGGTGACCGGCAGCAGCTCCACATGGGTGAAACCCATCTCGGTGACGTAGTCGGCCAGTTGGTGGGCCAGTTCGCGATAGTCGAGGAACTCGCCCTCCTGCCCGCGTCGCCAGGAGCCCAGATGCACCTCGTAGATGGACATGGGGGCGTGCAGCCAATCGCGCTCCTGACGCGCTGAGATCCACGCGGCGTCGTTCCACTGGTGCGCGCTGGGGACGGGGACAATGGAGCCGGTGCGCGGGCGCAATTCATGGTGACGCCCCACCGGGTCGGCCTTGAGCAGCACCTCGCCGCTGTGGCGATTGCGCAGTTCATACTTGTAGACGCCGCCCGGGGCCAGATCGGGGATGAACAGCTCCCACACGCCGCTGGAGCCGCGCGCGCGCATGGAGTGGCGACGCCCATCCCAGTCATTGAAATCGCCCACCACGCTCACGCGCTCGGCGTTGGGCGCCCACACCGCAAAGCGCACCCCGCCCACGCCGTGGGCTTCATGATCGCGCGCGCCGAGAAACTTGAAGGCGTGGTGGTGCTTGCCTTCGCCGAACAGGTGCAGGTCGAAATCGCTGATCTGCGGTTCAAAGCTGTAGGGGTCGTGGGCGATGTGCTCCCGATTGTTGTGATCGCGCCAGATCAAGCGGTAGCGCTCGGGAATTGTCTTGCCGTCGCCGCGCCACTCAAACACGTCGGAGCCGGGGATGCGCGCTAGCGCATGGCCGCCCTCGGCGATGGTGACCGTCTGCGCCTGGGGGTTGAACACGCGGATTATCGTCTGCTCGCCATCGGGATGGCGACCCAACACGCTAAACGGGTCGTGGTGACGGGCATCCTGAATCAGGGCCAGGGACGCATCCAATTGCGGGGCGTTCATAAGCGTTTCCTTCCGTTCTGACAGGGGCGGCGCGGGATAGGCGATATGACGACGATCAGAAATCGTTGTCGATGATGGCGTCCACGCGGCGGCAGATCTCTTTACCGTAGTCGGTCCAGATCCCTTCGCCCCAGTAGCGGTAGCAGCTGGTTTGTGAATTGAGCAGGTGGAACAGGGCGTTGCGATAGCGCGGGTCATTGGTGGCTACGCCCGCCTTGATCACCTTTTCATAGAAGTGGCTGCTGGCTTCGTCCATGGGCTTGAGCACGTCTTCATAGCCGCGCACCCACGACAGGTCGCTGGTCCAGCTGCCGCCCTCCATGTGGAAGCGGTGATCCTCGCCGCGGATGGTCTCGATGGTCTGCGCCAGCTTCTCGGGGCCGTCGCCCGGGCTCATGCGATCCCAGATCATTTTGTGGAACAGCGGCTGAACCACCGGCAGATCCGCTTCGGTTATGCCCATGGCGAACAGATGCTCCAGGTACTCGGTGCCGTTCATGCCCACGGTGTCGGCGCCGGTGGTCTCGCGGCTGGCTTCGAGGAACTTGGGCGGGAATTCGTTCATCATCACGCCGCCGTTCTCGCCGTCGGCGATCTGGCTCACCAGCGGCGGAACCGATTTGCCCGCCAGCGTCGTGCGCGACAGGCTCTTGGCTTCATAGTAGGGCTGCATCTGCGCCACCAGTTTGGTGTCGGAGCCCTGGGTTTTGACCAGGGCGATGATGCTGGCCTCTTCGCCTTTGGAGTTCTTCACCACCAGGCGGTGGGGCAGATGCGGGTGGTGCGGGTGGTGGCCATCCTCGGGCTGCTCGACGGTGTGCTCCTGCACCAGCAACCACTGGAAGCCGCACTCCACCAGGGTTTTGACATACTCATAGGCCACATCCGGGTGGTTGGGCAGGGCCATCTCCGAGGGCGAGAAGCCGCGCACGCGGACCATGGCGTCGGTTCCAAAAATGGCGGCGAAGTGGTGCTGCCAGGCGCGCACGTGCAGACGGAAATCCTGCACCGGGGTGGAGGGTGCCACCGCATGGCCCCAGGGCGCGCCCAACCACTCCACGCAGCGGGCGTATTCGGGGGTGCAGGTGATGGTTTTCAGATGCTCGATGGTGTCATCATTGCCCATTTTGCGCAGGCCGTGCAGCAGCGAGCCGGAGTACTCCAGCATCACCCGCGGCTCGTGGCCTTCGCTCACCAACTGTGGGATGAATTCGCCCATGCGCTTGTAGCACCAGTCGAACACCGGGGCGTTGTGATTGTCGCCAATGCCCTGGTTCTCCATCATGTGCTGCAGATTGCTGATCAGCTCCGCCGTGTGTAGATCGCCGCCGCCGGCTGGGATCATGGGCTGGTGCATGTGCAGCGCAATGGTAAAGGCGCTCTTGATCTTGCCAAAGTCGATTTTGCTGTCGGGCAGAAACACCGGTTTGCCGCTGTGGGCGGCGATGAGGCGCTCGATCTCCTGCTCATTGCCGGAGATGTTGGGGACGTTGTCGATATATTCCGGCCAATCGGACATGCTGAGGTCTCCTTACGCCTGGGCTTGGGGGCAAGCGCCGAGGCGGGTTCGGTCGAGCGCCGCGCGCAATAGCGCGTCGGAGCGGTGTGAAGCCTGCGAGGCGACTCGCATCCGCCCAATATTAAGCGACTTGCGCCCGCGTCGAAAGGCGGCGCGGGCGCAAATGTGAGAGATTTGTCATGCTCGGGAAAAAAGTTCGTGACGCCGGTTCGTGAGCCTGGGGCTTAAAGGGTGTGTTGAAGGAGATGTCCCCGGGCCAGTTGCAACTGTGTGACGCTCTCATCCAGATCGCGGTAGGCGCGCTCCACCCACGCTTCGCCCCAGTAGAAGTGGCAGCTGGTTTCGGCCCGCAGCAGGCGCCAGGTGGCCTCCTCCAGCAGGCGCGCCAACTCGGCGTCCTCCTGGGCGCGAGCGGCGGTTTTGCGCTGGAAGTCGCGCAGGGTTTGGCTCACCTCGGCCACCCGCGTCAGGGCGTCGCGCTGGGTCTGCGAGCCGGTCCACTGCACAAAGCCGTGGCCGTGGTGCCAGCCGGTGTTCCAGGCCCCGGTGTTGACCTTCACTTCGCCATGGGCGCCGTATTGGTCCAGATAGTCGTCGATAAAGGTGGGGGTGATGGGGGTCTTCTCTTGGCGTCGCTCGGACAGCAGGGCGTTGTACAAGCCCCAGAAATTGGCCTCGGGCTCGGGGTTGCGGAACCAGCCGCCGTTGTCGCCGTCGGTGGCGGTGGTCACCAGCGGCGGGAAGTCGCACCACTGGGTGCGCTGGCGCAATTCGTTGTCGAACCAGCCCAGCTCCATGCCTGACTCCTGGGCGTCGGAGAGATCGCGGTCGCGCACCACGACGATGATCTCAGCGTCGCCATGGCGGGCGATGTGGGGGCGATAGCGCAACTCCTGCCACGACATCTCGGTGACCGCCTCCACATGGTTGCTGTCCACCAGCACATAGCGATAGCCGTGGCGCGCCAGCAGCGGGATCATCTCCATGCAGAAGCCCATCTCCGGCGGCCAGAAACCCTGAAAGTTGGTGCGCCAGAACAGGTGCTGGCCGATGCCGCGCCAGCGCGCCACCTGAGCATCGCGGTCGGCTTCGGGAATCAGCGGCAGCACCGGGTGGTAGTAGCCGGTGCCGAGGATGCGGAACAGCGATTCGTTCTGAAAGCGCCACAGCAGCGAGCCGCAATCCACCACCCCATAGACGCGTTGTTGAAACTCGGGGTTGGAGAGGGTCTCCAGCAGCGCGCCCGACAGCGCCAGATGCGCCCGCGCCAGATCCTCCTGCCCCTCCAGGGCGCGGGGAATGCGATCCAGGGCGTAGAGAATTTCACGCGGCTCCCAGGAGTTTTGGTCCAGCAGCTCTTCGAGGTTGCCGGAGGGTTGATGCAGGTTCAGTACAAGGGCGTGGTGGATGGCGTCCACGGGCGGGATCCTCTTGAATGAAGATATCAGGCGGCGTCGCCAAAGTCGTCGGGCGTACGCTGTTTCATCCTATCACGGTTTGCGATTTTAGCGCGAGATTGCGGCGCGATGATGACGCCGTTGCGCGCATTGCATTGAGGCGATGACGGGACGCAACAAAAACGCCCGCGTCAAATGGACGCAGGCGTTTATCAGCTATAAAAAAAGAGGAGGCGCCGTGAAGCTTAAGAGGCGAGCTCTTTGTAGGAGAGGTCATGGGTGTTGACGTGCACCAACAACCATTCGAGCAGCCATTTGCGCATCTGGATGATGTCTTCGTTCTGGCTGGTGACCGATTTTTGGAAGTCGTTCAACTCTTCCACCAAGCGGCTGTGCTGCGCGGTATGCTCGTTGATCTTGGCGTGCTGACGCGAGATGAGGAACTCCTCCTCTTCGGCGAAATGCTGCTTGGTGTAGGTCACCAGATCGTCCACGATCTCTTCCAGACGGCCCCAATATTTGGCGGTGTTGCCGGTGACCAGCATCAGGTCAAACAGCACGTCGGCATCCAGAATCAGATCCATCAGTTTGTTGTGGGAGTCGTTGAATTGGCTGAAGCCGACATCCACCACCTGATCTTTGAGCCTCTCCCGAAACGGCTGGCCGGGGAGTTTGTTCAAATCGGCGTCAGAAATCTCATCCAAAGGCTTGTCATACACCTCACTCATCCTATTGCTCCCTATTGCCTATCGCTGAAAAAAAATTTGCAGGAGGAGATAAAATAGTCGCTTGGCAGGGACGGCGTCAACAACAGGGGGCGGTAATCGGTGGCGCGCGTGGCGACAAAGGGCGGCGGTTGGCGGCGGTTCGACGGGATGCTCTCGTGGCGCGCGCTGTGAACCAGGTCGTGGTCCCGCGTCTTGCCTTGGGTGGAGTGGCCTGATTTAATGTGGCCACCTTGAACGCGATGGCGCAACTTCCCGTGAGGCGAATACGGCTTCGATGCGCTTGGCGCGTTTCCCCGGCGCTGTCTGGCGGCTGGGATTGCAGGCCCGGCTGTATCCCTTCCAACCTGAGATGACGTTGTGTCGGAGTTCCCTTATGATTTCCTCTTGGCGAGAACGGTTTGCCCCCACTCCTCCTGCGCAATCCCTGGATGCGGCGCTTGTGCGCGTGATGTGGATTTCGGCGATCATGGGGTTTGTGCATGGGGTGTTTTTGATGACGCCCATCTGGCTCAATAGCGTCATCAATGGGCAGTTGATGGCGCGGGTGGTGGAGTGCCCCCCCTGGGTTCCCAAGTTCCTCTATGAAGTCAATTCGTTCTCCCTGATTAGTCACGCCTATGCGGCGCTGTTTGCGCTGGGCGCGCCGGAGTGGCCGGTGTCGATTCTCAGCAGCGGCCTGTTTACCGCGCTGATGTTTTTTTCCACTGCTGTGGCGGGGCTGCTGATTCTGCGCAATGTGTGGATCGCGCTGCTTCTGCCCTTGGCGCTGGTGGATCTGCACATTCTGCCAGACCACTACTACCATATTGAATTCCCGCTGGATTCGTCCAACTACGGCATCATCGGGATGCACTTGACGCTGTATATTACCAGCCTGCTGGCCATGCGCAAATATGGCTGGGGGCTGTTTCTGCTGGGAATTTTGCCCGCCATCCACGCCTCCTGGGCCATCGCCGCTTGGGGCATGGCGGCGGCGTTGTGTCTGTATCAGCGGGTCAATCCGTTCAAGCTGCGGGAGTTGCGCTACTTTTTTCTCGGCGTGGGGGTGTTTCTGGCGGATATGGCGATCCACCACTTTTTTGTGCGCCATCCACTGCCGCCGTTGGATCCCGCCCAGACCCAGGGGGCGTGGGAGAGTTTTATGCGCGACTATGGGCGCCAGAAGCATCATAAGCTCATCAGCTCGGAGCCGCGTCTGTTGTGGGGATTTTGGAACTTCTTCGTGGCCGAGGCGGTGTTCCTGGCCATGATCGGCGCAGCGTGGTTGCGCCGGGGCGCGCAGTTGACCCCAGCGGCGCGCAATCTGCTCAAGACCATCATGACCTTGATGGCGGCGTCGTTCGTTGTGCGCATGATGCTGGAGTTCGCCCTGGAGTCGACTCCGCCCTTTTTGGAGATGCTGCTCACCGGGCGCTGGCTCAATCTGGATGTGACGTTGGGCTATGCGCTGATCTTTGGCTGGTCGATGCAGTTGGCGGTGGCGGAGCGCAATCGGCTGGGGCTGGCGGCGTTTGCGCTGGCGGTGTTGATCAATCTGGCCTCCTGGCTCTATCCCGGCGGCCTGGCGCTGATGCCGTGTCATGGGTGTGAGGCGTTTGGCGGCAATAAACTCGCCTACCTGGGGTTTGAGCTCTCTGTGTGGGTCATGGTGTTGGCGCTGCTGGCGGCGTTGTGGGGCGTGGGCAAACCGGGGGAGGCGGCGGCGCCAACGCCGCGCTGGCGCGCGCGCTTGCCGGAGGCGTTGGTGGCGATTCTTGCGCTCACCTACGTCGGCTCGGCGGCGGCGCAATTGACGCAGATTCGGCAGGTGTTCGACCGCCAGGAGTACTATGTGAAGAACGCCTTCGTCCCCGCCCAGTGTGATGGTTGGCAGGGATTTATTGACAAGCATATTGTGCACGGAGAGGGGGCGATTCTTGCGGCGCCGGCGGAGTTGTATGACACCAAAATCAGCATCGGCATCATGTGGGCCAATCACCGCTGTCAGGTGACGCCGCCCCTGCTGGGGGAGCTCTACTCGGTGGATTCCATTCTCAGCGCCCAGCAGGGCAATGTGGATTTGGCTTGCGCGCTGGACGCCAATACCCCCACGGAGGGGTTGCAGGAGGGGCTTAAAGCGTGCTGGGAGGGCAAAAGCGCCGCGCAGTGGAACGCCATCAGCGCTAAACTGGGCATCACGCAGATTTTGGCCCCGGGCGCCTGGCGTCTGGACCTGCCGGAGGCGGATCGGCTGTGCAGTCTGCGTTTGTACGAGCTGCCCAGTAGGGGGAGGCCGGAGGCGTCTGCGCCGCGCTGAGTCTTGAACATGTTGGGTCTGGGATGAGCCGTTGGGGGGCGGCTGTGTGATCTGGACTATTTGGAGGGGCGCTGATGCAGGTTGCGCGCGCGGCGGTTTGGCATATTGGATTGTTTGTGTTGATGATTGCCTCGGCCATAGTGGTCGATTTGGCGCTGCACTGGTCCGGGCGCCTGGCGTGGGGGCGCTATCTGGGCTATGTGGGCAGTCTGTCTATCCTGCTCGCCTTCCTCTATTCGCTGCGCAAGCGCAAGGTGATCACGGTGGGGCGTCCCGCCCGCTTTCTTGCCGGGCATGAGATCCTCTCCTGGCTGGGCGCCATGTTGGTGCTGGCCCATGGCGGCATTCACGCCAATGCGCTGCTGCCCTGGTTGGCCATGGCCGCCATGCTCACCGCGGTGGCCAGCGGCTTGACCGGCAAATATCTGCTGCAGCGATCGCGAGAAATCGTGCGACGGCGGCAAACCGATCTGCGCGCCCAGGGACTCTCAGCGCAAGAGCTGGAGGAGCGCCTCTACTGGGATGCGGCGGCGGTGTCGTTGATGAAACAGTGGCGGGTCGTGCATCTGCCCATCACAGCGGCGTTTGTCATTCTGGCGCTGCTGCATGTGGTCACCATTCTGCTGTTCTGGAGGTGGTGAGCCATGAGCAAACGTCTCGTTGTTTTCGTGTTGCTGTTCGCTGCAGGTCTAACCGTGGCGCTGCAATGGCCGGGGGTGTCGATTAATCCCGGCGCGCTATCGGCAGGGCACGCCAAACTTGCCGACGACTGCTTCCGTTGTCATACCCCGCTGTTGGGGCCCAGTGATGAGAAGTGTGTGAGCTGCCACGCGCCGGAGAAAATTGGGCGAGAGCGGCCCGGCAAAACGCCGTTCCACCACCTGCTCACGGAAAAGGCGTGCGTCGGTTGTCACACCGACCATCAGGGCGTCCAGGTCAAACAGGCGGTGCGCGCGTTTGATCACGATCTGTTGCCGCAGCAGGCGCGCCAGAGCTGCCGACAATGTCACCAATCCCCACAGGATCGTTTGCACCGGAAAATGGTCGCCGAGTGCAGCGATTGTCACTCAACGGAACGCTGGACGCCTGCATCATTCGATCACAGCCGTTGGTTCCGCTTTGACCGCCATCATCCTGCTGACGATTGCGCCCTCTGTCACGTTGGTGGACGCTATGACGCCTACACCTGCTACGGCTGTCATGAACACTCGGAGTCCAAGGTGCGGCGTGAGCATCTGGATGAGGGGATTCGGGATTTCGCCAACTGCGTGGCGTGTCACCGCAGCGGTGATGAGCATGAAGCGGAGCGTATGTGGCGCGATCAGCGCCGCAGCGGCGAGCGACGCGCCTCCTCCTGGGGGCATGAGCGCGAGCATGACGACGATGATGACTGAACCGAAAAGCGGGAGCGCGTAACGGCGGGAGGATCTGCGTTTGTATAACTGGCGTGGAGGCTCTGGAAGCGAGCCTCCACGCCGTGCGCTGTTACGCGTTGGACAGTTCGATCATGCGGCGGAAGTTCTCCTGCGAGAACAGGTGCGCCATGATCAATTTGTAGTAGCCATTCTTGATCAGCGGCAGAATCTGCTCTTCGCTCAGGGCATCCAGTTTCTGCTCGTCCACTTTCAAAAAGCTGCTGAATTTACTCTTGATGTCGCCCCGCTGCCACTCCACCTCGGAGGGGACCAGCAGCTCCAGCTTGTCCAGTTCGGCGGCAAACGCCTTCATGCGCGTCAAGCCCGCCTCAAACGTCGCCAGAAACTTGATGGCGTTGTCCAGCGTCGGCGATGGTTTGCCATCCTCTTCGAACAGGCGCGCGCCGCTCTCATCGTTGACCGCCGGGCACGCCATATCCATGCCCACGATGCTGCGCTCGCCCTTCTCATCTTTCATCTGAATAAACGGATAGCGGCGGAAAAAGGCGGGCATATAGGTCGCCTCGCGCCACTGATGTGTCTGCGGGTCCACGTATAGATTGTTCGCCCGCGATAGCCCCATCAGCGCGATGGCCACGGTCTCATCCTCGGGGGTCTTGGCAAACAGAATAGGGTGGCTGTGGGCGCAGCTGAAAAATTCGATATCCGTTAGCGGAGCATTTTGCGACTTGAGGGCGAATGCGGCGTTCATCTGTGCGCTCAGACGCAGGGCGCTATGGCGTTCGGCGATCAAGGGCTCCACGTTTTGATACATAACAGGCTCCATGAAATATGTCTCCGCTCTGAATGAGTTTTTTCTCGGGCGATATGATGTTTGCGGCACAGACTATACCAGAAGCGAGGATGAGGTGTTACAGGAATTCCTGGTTGCCCATACAAGTATTTCGCGGAAGGTTTTATCGAGAATGGGGGGTATAACTGTTTCGTGTTGGTGTGATGGGAGTGTTATTTTATGATGCTTTGTTTTGATATGTATCGTGCAACTTTGATACGTGTCGATAAAGCGTGGTCTGTGATTTGAAGTGTTTTGTATTGTTGTGAGAGTACGGATCTCCTCTGTCGGGAGGCGTCGGCCTGTGCTGCTGCGGTCTGACGACCGGTTACCTATTGATTCTGAAGGGTGTTCAGAGGGTGGCTGGTTTTCAGGTTGGATGTAAGGGAAGCGTTAAGTTCAGAGGTCGTAAGAGGGCTTGATTGGGAAAAGTTGGTGACTTTCCGTTGCATAAAGAGTTTTTATTTTGGTATAGTTTGTTGGTTTTTCCGGGCTTAGGGTAGTTTTGGATAGATTTGCAGGGCTTTCGTTAAAAAAATAGAATTTGGGTGAACCTTTGTGAATTTACTGACTTGTAAATTGGTTTCTTTTGCGCAGGCAGGGGTGTTGGGCCTCAGTATGAGTTGCTCTGCAATAGCCGCAGAGTCCGATTCAACGATGCCGTTGGATATCACGCCGCCGCCGAGCCGCTTTTTGGATCTGCGCACGTTAATTGATCGGGTGGTGAAAGATCACTACCAAATCGGCATGCAGATGCTCTCCGGGCGCATGGCCGAGCAGAGCGTGGTCAGCGCCGAGTCGGTCTTCACTCCCACCGTGAGCGCCAGCGCCAAAGCGTATTGGAGTAAAAGCCCCAACACCGTGGAGGAGGCGCTCAAACGCTCCTCGCTGCCCGTGTACGAAGAGGATGGCGCGGTCTTCGAATTGGGGTTGAGCAAGCGTTTTGAGCAGGGTTTCACCCTCAATATCACCAAAGAGTTGAGCATTCTGCGCAGCAACCTGCAGGCGCAGAGCTGGCCCGATGACGGCGAGCACTACGAGACCTTGAGCATCAGCGCCACTGTGCCGCTGCTCAAAGGGGCTGGCAAGGAGATCTTCCGCACCCAGGTGGATCTGGCGGTGGGCGAGGAGTTCATCGCCAAGCAGCGCAGCCGCCAGAAGAAGATGGAGATCATCGGCCAGGCGCTCAACGCCTACTGGGACTACTATCTGGCCAGCCGCAATGTGAATGCGCAACGCGAGGCGCTGGAGTTGGCCACCAAGATCCAGGCGCATGAGAAGAGTCAGGCGGGCAGCGGACGCATTCCGGGCTCGGAGCTGCTCAAAGCCTCGGCGCGGGTGGCGCAGTTGCGCACCGAACTGGCTTCGGCCAATCAGTCGATGATTCTGGCCGAAGAGAGTCTCAACAATCTGCTCTCCGAGCAGCGTAACGGCGCCGAGATCGGCTCCATTCAACTCACCTCCCGGCCGCGGCGCGCGTTTACCCCGCCGGATCCGGGCGAACTGCTCAAAGCGGCCATGGAGAGTCGCCCGGAGGCGCTCATCGCCAGTCGCCGGGTGGAGATGTCGCGTAAGCGCATCCGTTACTATGAAAACCAGGTCAAGCCGCAGCTGGACTTGGAAGCGGGGGTGGACGCCAACGGCTTGGACTCCAATACCGGCGACTCCCTCAAGCAGTTGATCAATCGCGACTACGTGGGTAGCTATGTGTCGCTCTCCATGTCGGCGACCCTGGGCAAGAGCAGCGACGATGCGGAGTTGGCCTCCGCCCGCCTCGGGTTCCAGTCGGCCAAGCTGGAGCAGGTGGGCGTGGAGCGGGCGTTGGGCAACGCCATACATGCGCAATTGAAGAATATTTTGTCGCTGCAGGAGTATCTGGCCGAAGCCAGTAAAATGTTCGGGACTGCGGAGCGCTTGCTGGAGATTGAACGGCGGCGGCTGGCGGCGGGCAAGAGCGATATGCAGCAGGTGTTGGAGCGCCGCGAGCAGCTCAATCAAGCGGGGAATTTCCGCACCCGCGCCGAAGTGGCGCTGGAGAAGGCGGTGGCCATGTTGGATATCACCTCCGGCAGCGTATTGGGGCAGTACGGATTGGAATAATGAAGCCGAAAGCATCTTTTTGGCAGGGAATAATGCGCGTGAATGTCCTGCATAAGTGGGCTCTAGGTTGTGCGATTTTGCTTGTGGTTTTCATGGCTTTGGCGTCCCGCGCAGAGGCGGTGGATGCGGCGCGCGCAGCCCTAGAAGCCCCCTTGGGCGCGTCTGCGGCGCTGCGCTGTTTATCCACTCCGGCGCGGGATGTGACGCTGACCATGCCGGTGACCGGGCAGATTCAAGAGTTGGCGGTGATGGAAGGGGATCGGGTCAAGCCCGGCGATCTGCTGCTGCGGGTGGATGACCGTCTGGCCGACATCGAATACAAGCGCCGCAAAATGATCGCCAATGACGCCTCGGAGCTGAAGGCGGCCAAAGCGCGTTTGCGCAGCGTCAGTCAGCGCCTGAAGGCGGCCATGGAGCTGCTGCAAAGCACCCACTCCATCAGCCAGGATGAGGTGGACGAATTGGCCCTGGAGCGGGTGTTGGCCAACAGCGATGTGACCCGCCTGCTGCATGAACAGAGCGTGCAAGCCATCGAAGCGCGTCGCGCCAAGTTGGAGAAGGAGAGCCATCGGCTGACTGCGCCGTTTGACGGCACGGTGGTGGAGATTCTCACCGAGCAGGGCGCTACCATTCATGCCGACCAGCCGCTGATTCGGTTGGTCGATACCCGAACCGGGGTGTTGGAGTGCAGTCTGGAGAGCGACGGCGACGCCGATTTGAAAGTCGGCGGCAGAATGACCATCGGCTTCCCGGCGCACAACCCCACCACGATGCGGCACGGGGTGGTGAGTTTTGTCTCCCCCTTGCAGGACTCCGCCAGCCATCTGCGCAAGATCAAAATTCGGTTTGACAACGCCGATGGCGCAGTGCTGTTGGGGATGGCGGGAATCATTTTGGCCAACGTTCAGTCCCCGGCGGAAGAGGCGCGCGTCGGCGCGCGCTCGGAGGCGTCGCCGCGAGAAAAACCGGCGCGCGTTGTTCAGCAGTGATGGTTTGAGTTTTCCATAGTCGAATTAATTGTTGTGCCAAGTGAGCAGTAACCGTCGATCGATATCCGGTTGGCGCTTGGGTCCCAATTTGAGGTGACGCCATGTTTTTCGGCAAACGTTCCGCCAGCGCGCCGCGCGCGCCGCGTAAACTCTTTGAGCTGGAGACGCTGGAAAATCGCGTTCTGCTCTCCGCCGACCCCCTGGGGGCCGCCATCGTCGCCGACGAGTGGCGGCGGCAGGATCTGGACGCCGCCGCGCAGTCGCTGGAAGACGCCGCCCTGGCCGACGCCCTGCTCGCCGAATCCACGCCCACCCCCGCCAATAGCAACGACGCCACGCTTTCGCCGACGGCGTTCCGCGCCGAAGCGTTGGCGCAACTGCAAACCGTTGTCTACCCTCGACTCCACCCATCTGACCCCGGAAGAGTTCCTCAGCGGCGACTACCTGCTGGGCGGCGACGCCGTGCTCTCCGGCAGCGGCCAGATCGATGGCCACCTCTTCAGCCAAGGGACCTTCAGCCCCGGCAACTCGCCGGGCATCGTCAATGTGGCGGACTTCACCCAGGCTGCTGATGGAGTGTTGCAGATCGAGCTGGGCGGTCTGACCGCCGGGCCCGGGACCGACAACATCAACGACGGCTTCGACCAGGTTAACGTCACCGGAACCGCCACCCTGGACGGCGCGCTGGAGATCGTGCTGCTGGATGACTTCCTGCCCCAAGTGGGGCAGACCTTCGACATCATGACCTGGGGCGATGTGAGCGGAAGCTTCGCCGACGCCAGCGGTCTGTTTGCGTTTGGCGACGGCGATCTGTTTCTGAAGATCAACCAACTCAGCGACCGCCTGCAACTGGAGGCGGTGGAGCTGCCAGGGCTGGCCGTGCAGACCATGGACGGCGCCGCCGACGACGCGCTGGGGGTCTACTTCAATAAGGAGTACTTCACCAACGCTGCGCTCGATCCGGTCACCAGCTATTCGCGCCTTACTCTTGGCGACTACATGGAGGTGGTGGGGCAGCTGGATTTCAAATTCAGCTTCGAGTCGATCACCCTGCAGACCGACGACCTGACCCTGGCCGATGTGGGCGAGATGATGACCGTGGGCATCGCCGACGCCGACGCCTTCTTCGGTCTGGACGCCCCCTATCTGCTTGAGTGGGATAGCGATCTGCTCACCGACGCCGACAATGACGGCGACCCGACCAACGACCACACCTACAGCAGCGACGCCTCCGGCTTGCGGGTGGAGAATATCAATGGCGCGGCGGTGTGGTTCGACGGCGTGTTGGGGGAGTACTACGCCCTGAATCTGACCGCCGACAACATCCAGAGCGTGGGGCTGGACGGTCTGGATGTGAGCTCGGACAACGTCTCGGCGGTGATCAACTCCGGCAAAATCACCGGCGCCAAGGCGGCCATCGACTTTGTCGACAGCTTCGGCGCGGGCGGTCTGACCATCGCCACCGGCAATGGCGACGTCACCATGGAGTTCAGCGCGCCGCCGCAATACGACCTGCAGGCGCTGGGCGCGACGCTGGTGGTGGACGGCTTCGCCTATGTGAGCGGCGACGTCACCTTCTCCATGGGCGATCGCGAAACCGTGGACGTCCACTATGATCTGGGCGGCGAAATCAGCGGCGACATCACCGATGTGGATATGGCGGTGATGAGCGTGGGGGTGGCCAATGGCCGCCTGTTCGCCGGTTATGTGGGCAACGATGAGAACTATCTGGCGGTGGCCGATCCCGGCCCCACGCTGGAGGCCGACGAGCTCAACGACACCGCCGTGGGCGTGGCCATCAACGATCTGTCGGTGGGTTTTGTGGTGATGAAGCCCGACGTCTTCCTCATCGACAACGCCATGCCGTCGTTCTACGCCGCGCGCATTGAGGCGACACAGGCGGCGCTGGTGGGCATCGACGAGTTGACCCTGTCGGCCACCGGCATCGAAGCGCGCTACAACGGCGGCAGCAACAGCGCCTTCACCATCGACTGGGCCGCCAGCTACGGCGTGGACGGCTACGCCATCGCCACCAGTGGCGACCCCATCATCATCGACTACGGCGCCGACCCCTTCCTGGGGGTCTATATCGATCAAGCCACCCTGGCGGTGGGCGGCTTCCTGCATCTGTCCGGCGCGGTGGCCATTGAGAAGGGGCGTCAGGAGACGGTGACCGTGGCCTACGACACCGCGGGCGCGCTGATCACCGGAACCACCGAAGCGGTGGTGGAGATGTTCACCATCGGCGTCTCCAACGCCTACGGCTTCGCCGGATACGTCACCGATGGCGGCGCGTATGTGACCGCCGCCGACCCTGGCCCCACCCTGGAGGCCGACGAGGTCAACGACAGCGCGGTGGGCCTGGTCCTCAACGACATCGATTTCGGGCTGGTGCTGGCCACTCCCCATGAGGTGATCAGCGGCGCGTGGCTGCCGAGCATGGGCGCGGCCCGCGCCACCGTGGGCGCGCTGGAATTCGTCGGCATGGACACCCTGGATCTGAGCGCCACCGGCATCGAGATCCAATACAATATGGAGGGCGCTGGTACGCTGGTGAACGCCAGTATCGACTGGGCGACCAGCTTCGGCGACGCCGGGTTTGAAATCGCCACCGGCGGCGACCCGGTGGTGATCGACTACGGCGACGACCCGTTCCTGGGCGTCTATGTGGCGCGCGGCACACTGGCCATCTCCAGCTTCCTGCACGTGACCGGCGCGTTCGCGTTTGAGAAGGGCGGCAGCGCCGACGTGGTGGTGGCCTACGACATCGGCACGACATTGAATGATGTCACAGTGGAGTTCGCCACTTTCGGCGTCTCCAACGCCTACGGCTTTGCCGGATATCTGGGCGACGGCGGTAGCTATCTGGCCGTGGACGACCCCGGCGAGACCCTAGACGACGGCGAGATCAACGACAGCGCAGTGGGCCTGGCGCTCAATGACATCGATCTGGGTTTGGTGATGGCCAGCCCCGATAGCGTGGTGGCGGATCTGATCATGCCCACCATGTACGCCGGGCGCGTCACCATCGGCTCCATGGGGCTGGTGGGCATCGATGAATTCGAACTCAGCGCCAGCGGCATCGAGGCGCAGTTCAACTTGAGCGGCAGCGGTCTGCTGCCTGCGGTGATCGATTGGCAAGCCAGCTTCGGCGCCGACGGTTTTGAGATCGCCACCGGCGGCGCGCCGGTGGTGATCGACTATGGCGACGATGAGTTCATTGGCGTCTATGTGGAGAAGGGGACGCTGAAGGTCTCCGACTTCCTCTATGTGACCGGCGCGTTCGCCTTTGAACAGGGCAAATCGGCCAGCGTCAACGTCTCCTATGATCTGGGCGGCATCGGCGGGACCTCCGATGGCGTGGAGGTGGATCTGATCAATGTGGGCGTCTCCAACGCCTACGGTTTCATCGGCTACACCGGCGGGCGCGACTATCTGACCGTGGACGACCCCGGCGATACCCTGGACGACGGCGAAGTCAATGAAGAGGTCATGGGCTTTGTGCTCAACGACGTCGATCTGGGGTTGGTGATGGCCACCCCCCACGACCTCATCGACTCCAGCCTGCTGCCCAGCATGTACGCCGCGCGCCTGACCATCGGCAGCACCGGGGTGGTGGGCATCGACGGCTTCACTCTGGAAGCCGAAGGGGTGGAGGTGCAGTTCAACGGCAGCGGCAGCAATGGCGCCCTGGGGCTGCGCGCGGTGGTGGATTGGGAGTCCACCTTTGGCGTCGACGGCTACGCCATCCCCACCGGCGGGGCCGACCCCATCATCATCGACTACAACGATGACGAGTTCATCGGCGTTTACATCGACAAAGGCACGCTGAAGATCTCCGACTTCCTCTATGTCACCGGCGCGTTTGCCTTCGAGAAGGGCGCCACCGCCGACGTCACCGTGGCCTACGACCTGGGCGTGACCCTGGATGTGGGGGTGGAGTTCATGACCGGCGGCCTGACCAACGGTTACGGCTTCATCGGCTATATCGGCGACGGCGGCGACTATCTGACCGTGGACGACCCCGGCGACACCCTGGAGGCGGAGGAGGTCAACGGCACGGTGACCGGCTTCGTCCTCAATGACGTCGATCTGGGGCTGGTGATGGCCTCGCCCGAGAGCGTCATCGACGGCTTGGTTGTGCCCAATATGTACGCCGGGCGTCTGACCATCGGCCAGACCGGTCTGGTGGGCATCGACGAGTTCGAACTGAGCGCCGCAGGGGTGGAGGTGCAGTTCAATCTCAGCGGCGCCGGGATCAACCCGGCGGTGGTGGATTGGCAGACCAGCTTCGGCCTCGACGGATTTGAAGTGGCCACCGGCGGCGATCCGGTGATCATCGACTACGGCGATGACGAGTTCATCGGCATCTATGTGGAGAAGGGGACGCTGAAGGTCTCCGACTTCCTGTTTGTGACCGGTTCGTTTGCGTTTGAGCAGGGCAAGTCCGAAAACGTCACCGTGGCCTATGAGAGCCACGGCATCGAAGGGACGCTGGACGATATCGAAGTCGACCTGATGACGCTGGGCATGACCAACGTTTACGGCTTCATCGGCTACACCGGCGGCGGCGACTATCTGACCGTGGACGATCCCGGCGATACGGTGGAGATCGACGAGATCAACCCCGACGCCATCGGCTTCGCCCTGAATGATATTGACCTGGGCATGGTCATCGCCACGCCGCACTCGCTGATCGACTCGCAACTGCTGCCCACCATGTACGCCGCGCGCCTGAATGTGGGGCAGGCGGGCTTTCTGGGCATCGACGGCTTTGAGCTGGACGCTTCGGGCATCGAGGTGCAGTTCAACGGCAGCGGCTCCTCCGGGCTGCTCACTTCGGTGGTGGATTGGGAGAGCACCTTCGGCGACGAGGGCTTCGCCGTGGCCACCGGCGGCGAGCCAATAATCATCGACTACGGCAACGACGAGTTCATCGGCCTGTATGTGGAGCGCGCCACCCTGCGCGTGGCGGAATTCCTCTATGTCACCGGCGCGTTTGCGTTCGAAAAGGGCGCCAGCGAAAACGTCGATGTGGTGTATGAGATCGACGGCCTGGTCAAGGACACCCTCTCCGACGTGCAGGTGGAGGTGATGACCATCGGCATGTCCAACGCCTATGCGTTTGCCGGCTACATCCCCGACGGCGGCGACTACCTCACCGTGGACGACCCGGGCGAAACCCTGGACGAAGGCGAGATTAATGAGAGCGCGGTGGGCGTGCGCATCAACGACCTGGACGCTGGGTTCGTGCTGATGAAGCCCATCGTGCCGCTGGTGGGCGACTACGCCCCCAGCATGATGGCCGCCTCCATGAGCGCCGCCAGCGTGGGGCTGGTGGGCCTTGACGGCATGCAGATCGAGTCCGACGAGGTGGAGATCCGCCTCAACCACGGCTCCAATGCATGGGTCGATTTTGAGAGCAGCTTCCCCGACGATCCCGATGGCGACGGGCCGTTCAGCGCCGGTCTGGCGGTGGCCACCGGCGGCGAGCCGGTGGTGATCGACTTCGGCGGCGACGAGTTCCTTGGCGTCTACATGAACAACGCGCGCATGAACCTGTTCAACGCCATGGCGTTGCGCGGCAGCTTTGCGCTGGAGAAGGGGGGCGGTCAGACGGTGGATGTGATCACCGGCCTGCCCGATGAGGTTGCGCTGATTCCCACCCCCATCGTCTCGGTGTTGAACGATCTGGACGTCAGCGGCGGGGCGACGGTGAGCGGCGATCTGAGCCGCATCGAAGGTCTGGCGGTGGAGACCATGACCATCGGCGCGCGCGACGTCAGCGGCTTCGTCGGTTTTGACGCCGATGACTACTTCACCCGCGACGCCAGCGCCGAGGGCGGCTGGCGCGCCAGCAGCGACGCCGTGGGTCTGGCGTTTACCGACCTGGATCTGGGCTTCGCCATGATGACGGCGGACGTCAATCCGGTGTTCAACAAATATTTCCCCACCATGGTGGCCGCCACCGGTGACGTGGATTTCGCCGGTCTGGTGGGCCTCTCTGATCAGATCTCCGCCGAAGCCTACAATGTGCAGTTGGACCTGAACTGGGGCGTGGATTGGTTCCCCTCAGCGGACCCCTACACCCACTTCAACCCGGCGGTGGACTTCGCCAGCAGCTTCCCGGCGCAGAACGGCGAACCGATGGGGATGGCGGTGGCCACCGGCGCGACAGGCTCGGAGCCGGTCTATCTGACCATGGATGACCGCATCATCCGCGCCAGCGTGGAGGACCTGCATATGCAGGCGCTGGGGGTGGTGCAGGTGGTGGGCAGCGCCGCCTTCACCATGGGGACCACCGAACGCTTCACCCTCACCGACGGTTCGCAAAAGGATATGACGGTGATGACCGTGGGCGTGGCCAACGCCTCGGCCTTTGTGGGGGTCAACGGTCCGTACTACACCGATACCAATGGCGATGGCCGCGTCACCGCCGATGATGGCGTCAACAGCAGCGCCGTGGGTCTGGCGGTGCAGAACCTGGATGCGGGCTTCATGCTGATGAAGACCCCGTCGGCGTTCTCCCAGGAGACCTTCCTGGCCGGTAAGCTGGATATGGCCCAGGCGGGTCTGGTGGGCATCGACGGCGCGGTGCTGGAAGCGCGTGAATTGAGCTTCGACATCAACACCGCGCTGAACCTCGGCAACGCCTTTGAGGCGGTGGACTTCAGCGAGCTGGATGGCCGCCACTACGCCATTGAGACCGGCGATCCGACCTCGCCCATTCGCATCGATTTCGATGAGTTCCTGCTCAAGGCCCAAGGGCAGGCGCTGTTGGCGATTCAAGCCGCTGGGCAGGATATCCTGTCGCTGGATGGCGCGTTCGACATCGAACTGACCGACGATGCGTTGCAGATCTTCGTCGACGCCACCCTCAATGTGGGCTCGCGCGGCTCGCCGGTGCTCACCTTCGACGCCACCGGTCTGTTCCTGGCCAAGTCCGGCGGCTTCGCCATCAAGCTGGACGTGGACGCCAAGGTCAATCTTCTGGACGACCTGAACTTTGATGTTGAGTACCGCTTCCAGGCCAACACCCTGATGCAGGATGTGGTCTACGAGCTGCCCGAGACCTTCCTCAGCGTCGATGGCCAGCGCACCGTCACCATCGAGGCGATTCCGCCCAATGTGGGGGTCTCCACGCCGCAGCCCTACTTCCTGTTGGAGGCCGAGGGGAGCTTGACCGTAGCCAGCATCTTCGAGCTGGAGGGGCGCTTCTCCTTCCTGCTGGCGCCGGAGGTGATCAACGTCAAGATCGACGCCGGTTTCGAGTTCATGAACATCGGCGCTACGGTCAGCGGCGATGCGCTGCTCTACACCAGCGGCGACGCCGGGTTGGTGATCGACCTGGAGATGGACACCAGCCTGGGTCTGCCCGGGGTCTCCGGCGTGTTCGACATCAACGCCAATTTCCGTTTGCAGGTCAACACCACCGGCCGCGAGCAGTTGGGCATCGAAGCCCACAGCGTGCGCGCCAGCCTCGAAGAACTCTCGGTGCGTCTGCTCGACGGCCTGCTCACCCTGGAGGGCTCCGGCTACGTCGATCTGGGCCAGGCGATCCAGGAGGTGCACGCGGAGATGCACACCGACTTCTTCGGCGTGGGAACCATCTCGGCGGAGGCCACCTTCGACTCCATCGGCAACTTCGATGTGAGTCTGCATGGCTCGGTGCATCTGGGCTGGTCCAGCTTCGGCCTGTATGGCGACGCCGACTTCAGCATGTCGATGCAGAACGGCGTGTTCGACATCAGCGGCTCGGTGGGGGCCAAGATCAAGGCGTTCGGCGCCACGCTGAACTTCCCCGATCTGGAGTTCACCTACAACAGCGAAGAGGGCTTCTTCTACGCCGGGGTGCACATCAAGCTGGATCTGGGCCTGTTCAAGATCGACAAAACGGTCAAATTCCCGGTGGCCTACTTCAAGGTGGGCGGCGGCGGCGATGGCGGCGGCGTGGAGGAGGAGGAGCCGTTCTATCTGGCCGGCAGCGCGGGCGACCCCACCAGCTTCAACGGCGGCGTGCTGCACCTGAACATGGGCGATCGCGGCGATAAGCGCAACTATCAGGACGACGACATCCACGAAATCTTCACCCTCTATCATCTGCCCAGCACCACCAAGAACATCATCGGCTACTGG
Source organism: Magnetofaba australis IT-1 (assembly GCF_002109495.1). Taxonomy (NCBI): domain Bacteria; kingdom Pseudomonadati; phylum Pseudomonadota; class Magnetococcia; order Magnetococcales; family Magnetococcaceae; genus Magnetofaba; species Magnetofaba australis. The sequence continues at coordinate 10,506 of NZ_LVJN01000014.1, read as the reverse complement.
TGGTGGGGCGACCCGATCTACGAAGAGGTGGTCGATGAGAACGCCACCACCGAAACCATCATGGTAGAGTATGCGGGCAAGCGGCAGATCTTCGAGGGGGTGACCGGCATCTACGCCGAAGGCGGCATTGGCTCCGACTACATCGAGATCAAGCCGGGCGTCACCTCGGACGTGGAGTTCTGGGGCGGCTACGAGATGTCCATGGAGATGTACAACGGCAACCAGAACCTGATGGATGAGGAGCTGGTTGACTACTGGTCCAACGGCATCGCCTCGCGCGGCAGCGGCGACCATCTGATCTACGGCGCCCAGGGCAGCGATGAGATCGAAACCGGCAGCGGCAACGATGTCATCTACACCGGCGGCTCCTCGCGCCAGTTCAACGCCATTGGCGATATCGTCGACGTGGGCGACGGCGACGATGTGATCCACGTTCGCGACTCCAGCTTGTTCGCCCTGGATGGCGGGCAGGGCAACGACACCTTCATCTTTGAGACCGATGTGCTGGGCCGCTTCTCCGGTTCGGGGACCATCAAGGACAGCTCCGGCCTCAACGTGCTGGACTTCAGCGAATTCAGCAACGACATCGACGCCAAACTGATGGCGCGTACGGCGGTGGTGAAGGGGCTGCTCAATGATGGCGCCACCGATATGCGCCTGAGCGTCTCCGAAGTCCGGCTGGGCTCCGGCAACAACGCGCTCTCTCTGGAGAGCATGAAGAATGATGTGACCGTCATCGGCCAGGATGGCGATGATGAGATCTCCGCTGAGGATATCGGCGGCAATCTCACGGTGGAGTTGGGCGAGGGGGCCAACTCGCTGCAAGCCGAAGGCGTGGATGGCGCGGTGAGCTATACCGGCGGCGATAGCGTTGACTGGCTGAATCTGGAGGATGTGCTGGGCGACGTGACGCTGGAGCTGGGCGATGCGGGCGGCGGCAGCACCATTAAACTGGATGGCATCGGCGACTATGACGTGGTCGCTTCGGTGAGCATCACGTCCGGCTGGGGCAATACCTGGATTACCGGTGATGACATCACCGGCGATCTCACCGTCTTCAATGAGGATGATAGCGGTCTGGCTGGCGTGTCGGTGAATGTGGACACCCTGGGCGGCAACGCCTTGATCGACGCGCAGGGCGCCTACACCTCGGTCAATCTGGAGGATGTGGGCGGTTGGGTCGAAATTTTCGCCGGAGAGAGTGACGATTACGTCACCCTGGACAATGTGATGGGCAGCCACGTCCTGGTGCGTGACCTGGGCGGCAGTGACAAACACCGCTTCTATGACATGCCCGATGAGTTCACCTACGAGGATCTGGGCGAAGGCAATGAAAACTGGCTCCATTTCGACCGGCCCAAGGCCTACGCCAACGACTCGCTGATTCAGATCTCCAACGACCTGTTCAAAGTGGGCGCGTTGGAGTTTGACATCTCCAAGTACATCCATGTCGGCTTCTCGGACTTCGACACCAACTTTGTGGTGCAGTCCTTCGACGGGCAGGATCTGAATCTGGATTATAGCTTGGAGATTGGCGGCTATAGTGTTGATCTGCAGAACAATATCAACTCTGCGGGCATCAAGATCGTCTCTCAGCTCACCTTCGACGCCGACGTCGAACTGAACTCCTGGGAGAGCGGTAGCGTGGAGTTCGAGACCCGTGGCCTGGACGCCCACATCAACCTCTACCACGACCTGCTCACCTCCACCGGGCGCTCCCACGACGGCCTGGGCGGCGGCGATATCTCCATTATCGCCACCGGCGACATCAACCTGGTCAATCCCATCAACCTGTTTGCGCCGGAAGGGACCCTCACCCTGCACGCCAACCGCCTGCTGGCGGGCGCCCCGGACTTCATCCTCAACACCCGGGTGGACACCCTGGACGTGGCTTTTGGCAGCGGCGACGTCATTGTGCGCGAGTTTGATGATCTGAATCTGCTGGGGTTGACCACCGGCGCGGGCGACATCGACGTTGCTTTGAACGCAGGCTACACCCTGACTCTGTTGGAAGGGGAGATTCGCACCGATAGCGGCGCTGTCACCCTGGTTGCCGATGGCATGAACTTCCTAACCGGCAACAACGTGATCAATGGAACCGGCGCCTTGACCATAAGCACCGCCGATGCCGCCCTGCACTACCGTCTGGGCGGCATGGGGGAAACCGCCGATGGCGTCGATCTGGACAACCTGAAGGCCGACGAAGATCTCAACGAGAATGGCCAATTGGATGCGGGCGAAGACCTCAACGGCAATGGCGAGCTGGATTCAGCGGCGCTGAACCTCTCCATGAAGGATATGGGCGCCATTGGCGACGACTTCTCCAGTCTGACCATCGGCCATGACAACGGCCAGACGCAAATGCTGGTCGCCGATCTATTTGATAACTATCGCCATCTGAGCAACGGCCATACGCTGGCCAATCTGCAGGTCGACACCCTGCTGGTGGCCGATTCCGTCACCCTCTCCGGGCAGATCGAAATTGATGACAGCGCGCTGACCATCGAAAGCCGCCTGTTGGAGATGGGCGCTGGCGGCTGAATGCGGTTGACCTGACGCTGGATGTTGGCGAACAGGCGGTGCTGGGCGGGTATATCGGGGCGGCGCGCGCGCTGAACATCAGCGTCGACCAGACCACGGGCCAGCGCAATCTGAACAGCGCCGTCACCGATACGCCCAACAGCCTGTTCGTTATCGGCTATCTGGACTCGGGCCAAAGCTTGGATATTGATACCGTCGGCACGATGCATATGACCGGCTCCATCTACGCCGATGGGGGCGCCGTCATCCACTCTGGCGACAACTTCTCCATGGCGGAGGGCTCCAGCATCGAGACCTCCGGCGGCGCCTTCGCCATCGACTCCGACGCCGATATCTTTATGGATTATAACGCATCCATTCAGGCCGGCGCTGAACTGACCTATGAGTATGACTCTTTCAACCGGCCCATAGGTTATACCTACAAAATTCTGGCCGCTGACGCGGATATCCGCCTCAACGCCGAGCATATGGAGCTGCGCGGCGCGGTGATCGCCAGCGGCGCGCTCAGCGCCACCGCCGCCGCCACGGTTGCCGAGGAGACCGGCATTCTGCTCAAGGGCGGCTCTTTGAGCGCCGTGGGAACAGACGCCGACGTGACCGTGAGCGCCGATTCGATTATCGACATTCAGGGCAACATGCTGGCCAATGGCCAGGGCGGCGAACTGGTGATTGAGAGCAGCAGCTGGATCAATCTGAAAGGCCTGCTGGAAGCCAATGCGGGCATCGACGTGGCTGCTACCGGTGCCAACGCCGACGGCGTGAGCGTGCACACCGACCTGCAAGGCTATTTGAAAACCGTGGAGCGCGATAGCGCCATCACCATCACCGGCGCCGAGGATGTGGAGCTGGAGAGCCTGATGCTGGCCGGTCAGCAGAGCGGCGACAATCGTTGGGCGCTAACCCTGGATACCGATATCGAGGTGACTGCGGGCGGACAGTTGCTGCTCAACACCGGCCTGACCGCCTCGCGCAACATCACCTTGAACGCGGGCGCAGCCGATGACGATGACCTCGGCGCGGGCTTCTCCATGACCACCCTGGGCGGCCTGGTCTCCAGCGGCGCGACCACTGGCGCTGGCGGCGTGATCACCATCAACGCCGCCGGAACCCAGGATATGTTTGGCCGCATCATCTCCGGGGCCATGGTGCAGCAGACCCTGGACGCCGACTTCAATCTGCTCGATGAGACCTTCCTGTGGGCCGACAGCTCTGGTCAGGTGGCGCTCAACACCACCGAGACCGCGCAGATTGGCGGCCTGACCGAAGACGTTGACGGCAATACCGTAGAGCTGGGCGCCACCATCCTCGCCAACAGTGAGATCATCATCAATGGCGGCATCGACGCCGACGGTCTGAGCGTGGCGCTGGCGGGCAGTTCGGTGCTGGCGACCCACAACGCCGACGGCGCGGTGGTGATCAACAGCAGCGGCAACGCCGTACTCAACGGCGTGATCATGGCGGGCGGCGACGTCGATATCATCCGCGACGCCGATGGCGACCTGCTGGGCTTTGATAAAACCGTCACCGGCGATCTGGGCGAGATCACCATCAACAGCGCCGGAACCATCGAACTGGGCCGCTCGCTGGCGGCTGGCCACGCCATCACCCTGCATGGCGGGGTGAGCGGCGACGCCGAACCGGTGGTGGATCTGAGCGGCTCGATTCAACTCACCACCTGGGGCGATGACAGCGTGATCCGCGTCGATGGCGCGGGCGATCTGCGTCTGCAAGCGCCCGCCCACGCGCAGTTCCTCACCGCCGATAGCTGGATTCCCAGCGCCACCGGCGTATTGCCCGCCGACGTCACCCTGACGCTGAGCCTGGACCATGTGGACTTCATCGCCCAGGCCGATGTGACCTTGAGCGCGGCGGCCACCGCCGATAACGCAAGCGTGCTGGATCTCATTGACGACCTGCAAGCGGCCATTGTGGCGGCCAACTTCAGCGTTACCGAAACCTTCGATGCGGTCAACCACGCTATCGGCTCCAACTATGTGATGGACGGCAACGCGCCGGATATCGGCGTCAAGCTCAAGGATGGGCGGCTGAATCTGACCAGCGCGTTTGAATTCAGCCTGCTGGACGCCTCGGCCAATGGCGACTTGCTGGGCTTTGAACAGGCGGGCGAGAGCCAACGCTTCACCAGCATCGAGGCGCTGGGCGAGGGCTCGCGGGTGGTGTTGGGCAAGGCCGACGGCAGCGGCGGCGACATCACCATCGCAGGCGGCGTGCGCGCCCATTCGGGCATCGATATCACTGGCCCGGACAGCGCCACGGCGCTGGGCTTCACCCTCGCCAGCAGCGGCGTGTTGGAGACCCTGGCGGGCGACATGACGCTGGATATGGGCGAAGAAGCCACCTTCAGCGGTTCTCTGATCGCTGGCGGCGCGGGCTCCGATATCACCATGAGCGCCAGCGGCAGCCTCACGCTGGCGGGCTCCCTCTCGGCTGACCACAACATCGAGGTCACGGCGGGCGATGAGAACAGCGTCACCCCGGGCGACGTGAGCCTGACCACCACGCCCACCAGCGAGCTGAACATCACCGGCGCTTCCGGCGGCATCTATCTAACCGGGGTCAATGACGTGGTGATCAACTCCGCCATCGGCGCGGGGCAGGATGCGCTGGAGGTGGTGGATATTCGCTCGCTCAATGGAACCCTGCTGCTGGACGCCGAAGCGGGCCGGCTGGAGACCAGTGGCCGCCTGGTGCTGCAGGGGGATCTGGATCTGCAAGGGGTGGTGGCCACCACCGGCTCCTCCGCCGGAGCCGACGAGTATGACGTGACGCTGATCGCCAACAGCGATCTGGAGCTGAACGGCGACATGTCCTTTGCCGGCTCGGTGTCGCTGGTGGGGCAGGGCGATGTGACCCTGGCCAACTACAGCGCCGAATCCGCCGTGGGCGAGAAGCTGCGCATCGAAGCGGCCGGGGATCTGACCCTGGGCGCCCAGGGGTACGACGCCAATAACCAGTTGATTCAATACGGCGCCAGCATTCACGGCGGCGCGCTGGTGGATCTGGTGGCGGGCGGAACCATCACCGTCAACTCCGGCTCGCTGGTGATGAGCCGCGGCGTGGGCAGCGATATCTCGCTCAGCGCCGAGGGCGCCGTCATCATCGGCTCCCTCAAGGCGGGGGCCGAGTCCGACGGCGCGGGCGGCAGTCAGTGGGCCGCCGCGGACGCCACGGTGACGCTGAACATCGCCGATCAGTTGGTGATGGGTGGAACCGGCCTCGACGCCAACGGCGCGGAAGTGGATCGCGGCGGATTGCTGGCGGCCACCGGCGGGGTGGATATCAATCTGTTTGGCGGCGCTTCGGCCACCGCGTTTAGCATGGACGCGCTCAGCGTCATCCGCACCGACGCCAGCGGCGACGGCGCGTGGAGCGCGTCCGGCGGCAGCGCCATCACCATCGACTCTGACCGCGCCATTCAATTCAACGGCCTCACCGAGGCGGTGGACGCCGACGGGCGGGTCGCGGTCAATAGCGCCGACCTGATTCTGCTCAACGGTCAGGTGCATGGCGGCTCCGAAGTCGCGCTGACCAGCACCATGGCGGATTTGAGCCAGGCGGGCATCATCGTGCCCACGTTGGTCTATAACGATCTTGGCGGCGGCGTGGTGGAGCGCGTGGCGGGGGGCATCCTCTCCACCGGCGCGGGCGGCAGCCTGACCCTGAGCAGTGAAAACAGCATCGTGCTGGGCGGTGAAATCGGCCACCTCTACACCGACGCCAACAACCAGACCGTGCTGGATACCGACACGGTTTCCGTGGTCAGCCACAGCGGCGACGTGACCGTGAGCGGGCAGGTGGAGGCCAACAGCGTCCTCACCCTGCGCGGCGCGGATGTGAGCGTGCTGGCCGAGGCGCTGGTGAAGACCCGCGACGCCAGCGGCGCCGAGCTGCTGCTGGACGCCACAGGGACGCTGCTGGTGATGGATGGCGGCGACGGGCTGGATGGAACCGTCGCGGGCGGCGGGCTGTTGCATCTGCGCGGCGATGTGGTGCAGATGGACGGCTTCGTCAACCAGAACGCTGCCGATGGCCGCGTGCTGATGAGCGCCGTTTCCAGCGTGACGGTGAACGGGCTGGCGCAGTCCGTCGGGACCATCGATGTGCATGCGGGGGTGGCGGCGGACGCCGATCTGGCCACCCTGCAAGGGGCGATGGTTCGCGCCGATCTCACTGGCGGGAGCGTCACCCTGGATGAGACCGCCTCGTTGCAAGCCACGGGGGATGTGTCGATTCTGGCCGGGGGCGACGTGTCGCTCACCGGCGGCGCGGCGATGCAGGGCGGAACCACCACCGTGCTGACCCCGGTGATCACCACCGCCACCCAGGATATCTCGGTGGTGACCGGCTATCAGCAGGTGGTGGACGGCTTTATTGAAACCCCGGTGATCGAGTGGGTCACCACCACCGAGACCGCCGAAGTGGGCCGCGCCCAGGTGGCGGTGGGCTACACCTACAAAGTGTATGATGTTGAATTGAAACAGCTCGGTTACGCCAGACAGAGCGAGCCGACAGTCACCTTGTCCGGCGGCTCCAAGTTGTCGGATCTGGATTACCGCACCTTCTTTGTGCCCGGGGTGGATTATCAACTGGATGATCCCATCGATTGGGCCGCTTACGGGGCGGACCCATGGGTACCGAGTACGGACCCCAACCTGGCAATGTATCTGCCGAAGTCCTCGCCCCAGCAGAACGACGCCATTGCCGCCTTTTTGGGCTACCAACCCTCGTATCAGCCCAATATCACTTCGGTGACGAGCTATTCCGTGGTCAACGGGGTCACCACCGAGACGGTGGAATCCGCCTATGGGCAGTTCATGCCGGACGCGAAATATACCTACGCCTATAGCGTGGGAGGGCAGGCGGATGTGTACTACTCCGGCGCCCTGGCGGACACCTACGAGTGGTTCGAGGGCTCTGCGGGCATGACCGTGGCCGAGGCCAAGGCGTCTGGCCTGTACGCCAGCTATAATGAGACGATTCCCGATTTCTCTAAGTATCTCGGTACCCCGGAAATCGTGACGAACCCCCAGGATGCGATCAATGCCGTCTACAAAAAGCCCGATCCCTTCCTGTCCTACGATCCCTCTCTGTATACCTTGACCGATACGAGTTTGACCGAAATCGATCCGAACACCGGGGGGTATATCTTCCAAGGCGGCGGCATCGCCGCATATGGCGAATACACCCTCTCCGCAGGAGCGCAGGGCGGGGCCTGGGAGGGGATGCTCATCGAGCACAACACCAGCGAGATAGGCAGCGATCTGTTTACCAACCCCAACCATCAGGTTGTGTTCAATGGCGACTTGGGCGGCATCACGACACAACAGTATGGGTACTGGAACTCCTATATTGTCTACGCGGTCTACGACGCAGCGGAGTCGGCAACCTATTCCGATAATATTTGGCAACTCTACTACGGTGGCGACGACACCTCTTACCTCTCGTTTGCTGGGAGCGATTATGGCATTAGCAGCGGCAACATAAGCAATGGGATGAGTCGTGGAACCGATATCGTTGTCACCATTAACGATCGACCCAGTTGGGTTGGCGACAATCTTGTCGGCGTGACGTTGGGCTCCACAGATGTCGTCGGTTATTACGACCCCTCTGTCAACCAAACGGCGGAATTTGCGTATGTGTACAACAACTCAGTGACGGAAGGATTGACGGAGGCAAACGCCTACCCACAGTTTAACGGGACCAATCGAAATCTTCTCGCTGACCAGAGTATGAACTGGTTGCAAGTTTGAGGATTTTATAAGCCATTGCATTACTGAGTGAAATTACGAATCCTTGATTGGGAAGCGGTGCTCAATCAAGGAGGCCAAGGATGGCGGACAAATCGAATAATACTCAGCAATACAAACAGATACCTGTTCAACTGACGGAGCAGGAATTTACTGAATTCATCTTACCCCACCTGTCTCTGCCCAAACGTGGTCCCAAGTGCAAGATCGGCTACCATCAAGCGTTCAACCTGATTCTCAAGGTGCTCTACACCGGCATGCAGTGGAAGGAGCTTCCCATCCCCAAGGAGCCTTCTGGCAAGCCTGGGATCCATTACACAGGGATCTATAAACTGTTTGCTCGTTGGGCCGATGACGCCTCATTGGCCAATGCCTTCATTGCCTCAGTCAAACACTTGGATGAACACAAAAAACTGGATCTCTCGGTGCTTCATGGCGATGGCTCCAACACCGTAGCCAAAAAGGGGGCGATGGCATCGGCTATTCGGGCCATAAACACCAACGCGGGGAGAAAGTCGTCGCCATCTGTGAAAGCAACGGCTACATCCTCGCTCCGTTCTCGGTCGCGCCAGTCAACCAGCACGACACCACGCTCCTCAAAGATAGTCTCGAGTGGCTTGCCCTGATTTGTCAGACACTTGGCCTGTCCTTGATTGGCTCTGTGCTAAACTTGGATCCAGGGTTCGACTCCAAGGCTAACCGCCGCGCCATCTTCAATCGACGCATGAAACCTAACATTAAGCCGGTCAAACGCGCTCGCAAGAATCCAAAACGTGGACGAAAGCGTCATTTCGATGAGGCGACCTACGCCTTACGCCAGCGAGTAGAGCGAACCTTCGCCTGGGAGGACAAATTCAAACGCTTGCTGATCCGTTTCGAGCATATCCAATGGCGACACCTGGGCTTCAAACTGATGGCCTACACATTGATCAATATCCGAGACTTTTGTCAGCACTGAAACTTGCAACCAGTTCAAGGTGATTCATCAAATCACTCTGCCATATAGCCAGTTCTTTTCCGTGTTCGAATCTCCTCAGTTGCTGGTATCCATCCTCGCCAGGGCGCGGGGAGGCGTTTAGTTCAGTCACCGTTTCATCTAGAATTTGAATTAAGAGTTTACGACGTTCGTCGGGCGTTTTATGGGCAAATACTTTGTTGACCTCCTCGGAAAGTACTTCTCTATATGCGGATGTTACAGTTGTTTTGGATTTTACTTGTTTGAGTTCGTCGCTGTCAGAGTCAGTTAGCGGTTTTGCGGTCTCATCGTCCAGATTTGGTGGCGTCGACTTGTCTTTATCATTGACCATGTGAGTCTCTCCTCATTATAGCCTGTTTGCGGCGCTGCGTTGCGGGGGCGTCTGAACACCAACGCAGCGGGTTCTTCAAGGCCGGGCGCCCCTCAAGGCCGGGCGGGCTGACTGGGGCCGCTCTGTGGGGCGGCTGGCGCCGGGTCCGATGAAATGGTTGGCGTTTGGGTTTCAGGCGACGGCGCGCTGGGCGGGCGCATCTGGGCGATCTCCTGGCGCAGTTGCTGGATGCCCTTACGCATCTCCGCCAGCGCCGCCTTATCCGTCTGTTGCCCGGCGCCGATCTGGTAGCCGATAAACAGCACGCCGAAGAGCGCCACCACTCCGCTTAAAATTGCAGCGATCAATTTCAAGGGTGAGTCCAGACCACAGTGCTCCCAAAAGGGCTTCTGCGGCGGCGGCGGGGCAGGCTTGGCAGGCGATTGTGGCGGCGGCGCGAGGACGCGCACGATATTGCCATGCTCCAAGGCCAGGCGATTGCGGATTTTCGACTTGGCAAGCAGGGCGTTGGCCTCCTCTAGAGTGCAGAGCGCTATGGGGATTGAGATATCTGGGTAAAGGTCCGGCCATTTGTGTCGAAACAACCACGCCTGCGCTGTTTTCCTCTCCTCGTGGTAATCCGCTTGTTTGAGCAGTGCTTGCAGCTCCCGCCCCATGCTCTGAAACTGCTCTTTGCTCAACTCTGGCTCACTCATCGCGGTTCATCCTGCGGCGGCAAAGGGTTAACGGGGCGCACGGTGGCGGGGATGGCGTCGGGTCCGCCGTCGCCCGCGCCGACCAGGATCGGATGTAGCCAACGCACATCGAGGCGACGATTTTCCGGCGTGTGGCGCGGTCCATGCCAGAAGGCGTGCCAGTGGGCGCGGCGCACATGGGGCCGGGGCGAGGCG
>NZ_LVJN01000013.1 GCF_002109495.1 Magnetofaba australis IT-1 | reverse complement strand
GCCTGGCGCAGAGTCGGGTTCCAGCAGATCCAGCGTCACGCCATTGGGCAATTCCATTCGACAACGGCGCTCCGGCAGGGCGTCGGGCTCCACCGTCAAACGCGCAAATCGTGACTCCGCCTCGAACGCTGCATCCAAAAGCCCTTTGCGCCTCAGCTCGCTTTTCTGGTTGTAAAACTCCTGAACATCCAACCCTTGAGCGTCGGCATACGCCTTCAACGTTCCGCCCGTCCGCTCGCTGGCGCGAACGTGCTCAAGCCAATACCGCTGCCGCTCCGTCAACTCTGTCGCCATGGCTTCCTCCGTTATGCATCCTGGAAGGCATAGCGTGACGGATCATTCCAGACAGGGGAACCCTGCGGTTTACGTGGCGCTTACTAACCTCTCGCCTAACCTCCTGCCTAACATCTGCCTAACCTGGGCTTTGCTAATCTGTCTCCAAGTTCAACGCACAACGGAGGCAGACATGGAAATCATCAAACATCTCAATGTGTACCAGCTTTCAAAACGCTGGGGAGTCTCGTGTCAGACTCTTCAAAACTGGCGCTCACAGGGTAGGGGGCCCGCCTACATCAAGCTCGGTGGCCGCGTTCTCTATCGACTGCTGGATGTCGAGAGCTTTGAAGCGGAGCGCACCCACACCCAAACCGGTCAGGCGGCATGAACATCACCGCATTAGTTGATTCGGAAATAGCCCTCTGGACCGCAGTTTTGGAGCGTGCACTAACAGACGCGCATCTGCTGCTCAAACAGGCCCGACGCAAACCAGAGCTTTGGCAGGATATGCCGTTTCGCATCGAAGTAAACCGCCTCCGGCGCTTTTTCCGGGAGCGTTCTATGGAGGTCGGCGGCTTTGGATTCCTCTGCGACCTGCTTCAGATCGGCATCGACAAAGCTGCACAGCGAATAGAAGACGAATTTCTGACCCATCTTAAGCTGCCGCCGCTGGAGCGTCAGCCCAAAACAGAAGACGACAGGAGAGAAGATATGAACGCCACCATCACCCTCAAGCAACTGCACACCATGCCCCTGAGCGACGTCGCAAAACTGGATGGCGCCGCCCTGGCGGACCTGCAGCAACAGGCCAACGCGGCCCTGGAGCGCGCCAAAAGCGCCAAGGAGTTTCTCGATGGTGCCATCGCCCGCAAATACGGGGACCTCATCAAACAGCTGCGCCAGCAGAGCGGTAAGGACTTCGGCACGGTGCGATTCACCGATGGCAACGTGCAGGTGGTCTCCGATCTGCCCAAGCGTCCCCAGTGGGATCAGAAAAAACTGGAGGGTGTGGTGGAGCGGATCAAGAGCTCTGGGGAAGATGCGCGGGAGTTCGTGGAGATCAGTTATCGGGTTTCTGAGCGGAAGTTCAACGCATGGCCCAGTCAGATCCGCAGTGCGTTCGAGGGCGCGCGCACCGTTAAGCCGGGCAAACCCACCTTCAAATTGGCGGTGAGCGTCGAGAAGCAGGAGGCGGCGTGATGAAGCGGAAGCAGTATCCCAGCGATCTGGAGCGCTACACCGTTTCATTCCCCTCTGGGATGCGAGCCCAAATCAAAAGCGCAGCACAGGCGCAGAACCGCAGCATGTGCGCCGTGGGAACAAACAGACGACCAACAAAGAGGAACAAACAGATGCTCAACAAAGAGATGGAAATGCTTGTTCTTAAGCTTATAGACAAAATTCAAGCGGTCATGGACGCCATCAAGGCAATGCCTGATGAACGGGCGTTGGAACGGGGGTTTAACCTCGCTGAGTTAGAAAAGGCCCATCTTAAATTCAGCAGAATCAAACGTAGCATAGAACGCAGTCTCCGCATGGCCAAACAGAGTCAGGAGGCGGCGTGATGGCGACCACTCTGCAATCCCTGAATCGCGCCCAGGATCGTCGTCCTCCGCGCATCGTGAAGTACGGCGTGGCGGGCGTGGGCAAAACCACGCTGGCGGCGGGCGCGCCGAACCCGGTGTTTATCCTCACTGAGGATGGCCTGGGACAGATACAGGCCACCAGCTTTCCCATCGCCAGAAGCTACTGGGATGTGATGGGTGCGCTGGATGCGCTGCTCAATGAGTCGCACGACTTCGCCACCGTGGTGGTGGACAGCCTGGACTGGCTGGAGCCGCTGATCTGGGCGGAGGTTTGCGCCCAACAAAACGTGCGCAACATTGAGGAGATCGGCTACGGGAAAGGATATGCCTTCGCGCTGGATCTGTGGCGCGCCTATCTGGAGAAACTCAATCGCCTGCGTGACGAGAAGAACATGGTGGTGATCCAGATTGCGCACTCGGTGATCAAGCGTTTCGACAGTCCGGAGCATGACCCCTATGACCGCTACGAGATCAAATTGCACGCCAAGGCGTCGGCGCTGATCCAGGAGCATAGCGACTGCGTGCTGTTCGCCAACTACCGCATCAGCACCACCAAAACCGACGTCGGCTTCAAGAAGAAGGTGAACCGCGCCGTGGGCGATGGCGAGCGTGTGCTCTACACCCAGGAGCGCCCGGCCTTTTTGGCCAAAAACCGATACAACCTGCCGCTGGAGTTGCCCATGGACTGGAAAACCCTGGAGGGCTACCTCACCGGCCAGTTGGCGCAGCAGCCAAATCAACCGCAACCGCAACCGCAACCGCAATCTACGCAATAGGAGAATAGAACATGGCCAATCTTGGCGGAACCTTTGACGCCTCGCAGGTGGAGCCCAGCAAACCGCAGGAGGCGCTGCCGCCCGGGGAGTACCGGGTGCAAATCATCAACAGCGAAATGCGCGTGACCAAGGCGGGGACGGGTCAATACCTGTGGCTGGAGATGGATGTGCTCGACGGTGTGCACGCGGGGCGCAAGGTGTATGAGCAACTCAATCTGGTCAACCCCAACCAGCAGGCGGTGGAGATCTCGCAACGCGCGCTGTCGGCCATCTGCCATGCATTGGGGCGTATGCAGGTGCAGGACTCCGAGGAACTGCATTTCAAGCCCATGCTGATCAAAGTGGCGGTGGACAAGAGCGGCTACAACAAGATCAAGGGCTACAAAGCCGTCAGCAGACCAATGGCTGCCCCGCCACCGCCACCTCCACCGCCGCAGCAGACGTATCAACAACCCACGGCGCCGCAACAGCAGTCCCCGGCGCCGCAACAGCAATCTCCGGCGCCACAGCAGGGGTATCAGCCCCCAGCGCCAACTGCCAGCGGGGCTGGGCCCTGGAATAGCATCCGGCAGTAAAAAGTCGGGCGGAGCCGTTACCCCGCTGCCAGGCAATGGTAGCGGCCCGCCCTATCCACAGAGTCTTTGAGGAGGCATCCATGGACACCACCATCCTGAACCATCAGGAGCGGGGGAACAATCCCCCCATGCCCGAAACCCGGATTCAATGCCGGGAGATGATCATCACCTTGCAGTCGGAGATCGACGCCATTCGCGACCAGATAGCGGCGTCGGACCTCAAACGTCAGGCCCGAGGCGAGCAACTCGATCCCGAGTGGTTTCACCGCGCGCGCACCGCTTTGCGGTTTAAAAAAGAGAAGCTGGCGCGGATCAAGGCGCACATGCAGCAACTGCCGGGCGGCAAGTCAGAGCGTAACGCCCGTCTCAAAGACGCCATCATCGCCACGGTGCGCGCCGATTACGACGAGCAGGCGTGGCGCGAAGTGCTCGACGAGGCGCACCTGCGTCTGGAAGGGGGGGCGTGATGGCGCTCCTGCCAAAACCCGAAAGTCGCACCGTCACCGCCATATACCACGCCTATGAATCCGCCGCCGATGATGGGTTTCGTCCCCACCTTGGGGCCTCGCTCATTGGCAAAGAGTGCGAACGCGCGCTCTGGTACGACTTCCACTGGGTCACGCGCAGTCAGTTCGCTGGCCGGATTCTGCGCCTGTTTCAGACCGGTCATCTGGAGGAGCCGCGTCTGGTGGCCGACCTGCGCCGCATCGGCGTGACGGTGATGGACCTCAATCCTCAGAGCGGTCGCCAGTGGCAGGTCAAGGCCCATGGCGGCCACTTCGGCGGCAGCCTCGATGCGGTGGCCATGGGCGTGCCCGAAGCGCCCAAGACCTGGCATGTGTGCGAGTTCAAAACCCACAACGCCAAATCCTTCAAGGCGCTGGTGGACAAAGGCGTCGAGGAGGCCAAGCCCCAGCACTATGCGCAGATGCAGATCTACATGCATCTGTTTGAGATGGAGCGCGCGCTCTACCTGTCGGTGTGCAAGGACAGCGAGGAGCTCTACGCCGAGCGCGTGTGCGTTGACCATGACCTTGCGCAACGGCTGCTGGAGAAGGCCGGACGGATCATCTTCTCGCCGCATCCGCCGGTGCGCCTGCATGAGGACCCCTCCTGGTGGCAGTGCAAACTGTGCGACCACCACGCCATTTGTCACGAGGGCGCGTTTGCCGAGATCAACTGTCGCACCTGTCTGCACTCGACGGCGGAGGCTGATGGACGCTGGAGTTGCGCGCAACACCAGATTGTTCTGTCAGCGCCCGCGCAGAAACAGGGCTGCAATCAGCATCTCTACATCCCCGATCTGGTCCCAGGAAAACAGACCGACGTTGATCCCGTGGCCGGGGTGGTCACGTACCAGTTCCCAGGTGGAGGGTTGTGGCGCAATGGATCAGAGGGTTCTCAATGCGGTGCGCCTGCGGTTGATACTCTCAACGAGAAGGAGGCATAGCAATGAGTATTCAGCCTCAAGGCCCCATGATTTCGATTGGCGAAACATCTGTGCCCGTTATCGAATATCAGGGCTGTCGCGTGGTCACCTTCGCCATGGTGGATCAGGCGCACCAGCGGACGGAAGGGACCGCTCGCAAACGCTTCAATGATCACAAGGAGAAGTTTGTTCCAGGTGAGGACTTCCATCGTGTTGATTTTTCACAAAGGTCCGAATTGCGGACTTTTGGCTTGGATGTCCCAACACGCGGACTGATGCTGTTGACGCAGTCTGGCTATCTGATGTTGGTGAAATCTTTCACGGATGATCTGGCGTGGCGGGTTCAGCGCGAGTTGGTCAATCGCTATTTTCATGCCGCCCCGGTCTCCACGGCTCATCAAGCCTACCTGATGGCGAAAGCCATATGGGAGCAGGATGAGCAGATTCGCTGCTTGGAGAGGGTTAATGGCGAGCTGTGCTGGTTCAGCGGAAACATGACAACCGTCTAAACCAAAATATCAGTTAGCTGTTCGCCTTTTCAGCCATTTTTTGGGATGGCTGAAAAGACTGCTTTTGGTGCGTCGTCCGACGCCGTTCTCTGGCCGCCTCAAGCTTTTCATCTCGTTCGGCCAGGATCTGCACATGCCGCCCTTCCAGGCGATCCTGTGGGGTGACGTAGTCGATGGCGCTATGGAGCCGCCGGGTGTTGTAATGCTCGACGTACTTTCCCACAACCCGTTGGGCATCTTCCAGCGATAATGGCGTCTGAGGCCGAATGCACTCACGCTTCAAACTACCGTGAAAACGCTCCAGTTTTCCGTTGCTCTGCGGATAGTAAGGCGAAGTCCTCACATGCGTCATGCCGGATTCCCGGATGAACGCCTTAAAATCGTTGGCAACGAACTGCGGCCCATTGTCTGAGATCAGCCGCGGCTTAGCTTCCGGATAGGCCTCCTGAGCTCGGAGCAGGACCACTTCAACCTCATCTTCCTTCATCGACTCACGAATCTCCCAGTGGAGGATAAACCTGCTACATCCATCCAGGACACTGCACAGATAGTAGAACGTCCCCTGGATATTCAGATAGGAGATGTCCACATGCCAGTGTTTATGCGGCTCCGAAGGCTGTTTGAACCCTGTGCCCTTCTGCGAGGGCGGTGGGCTCCAACGACGCATCAGCCCGGCAGTTCTGAGCACACGCAGCACTGAAGAGGGGCTGACCGCCCACCACGCCTGCATCCAGCATCATGTAGGTCAGGCGCCGATAGCCCTCTGACGGATGTTCATGGAAAAAGGCGACAATCGCTTCCCTTTCCCAATCGTCCAGCCAAAAATCTCGGGGAATACGGCCATAGTGGTCGTTAACCATTCCATAGCGCTTGCGCCATGAATAGAACTTGCCCCTTTGCACGCCTATCCAGTTGATAATCCGGCTCGTGTCGATTTCGCTCTTGTCTGACCAAAACGCCACGAAATCCACCACCGAATCCCGTATGTCCGGCTCCACCCAGCAGCCGTTCAGCTCACCCCAAGACTTTTTTTTAGCGCAACATGCGCCTCAAGAAGCTCGGACATAACCTCATTTTTGGTTGCCAACTTCGCTTCTAGTTCGGCAATCTGTCGATCACGAGCCTTTTGGCCGCGTTTGTCAGCCAAAGCCGCTTCGCCATTCTCAAACAAAGCCTTTTGCCAGCGATAGTACTGGCTGGGCTGAATGCCCGCCTCGTCACACAGATCCGAGAGAACCACCTTCTCGACCAGGTGACGGCGCACATAGCCTACCTTCTGCTCAGCCGTAAATCTCCGCTTCTTCCGTTCCATACAAACCTCCGCTTATTATCTACACATTATAAACGGCTTGTTTGTCATTTTCCAACTGAACCGAAACAGAGCAGCAGCGCCAGATCGCAGAGATAGCGCAACGCCAAGCTGATCTGGATGGCGATACGGGATACATGACCGCGTTGGCTTTCTGCCGTCGAGAGGGAATTGATGCGCCGCTCTCTTTTGCACAGGCGCTGGGTCTCAAGGCAACAAAACTCTGTAAAGATCTGGAAATTCGGATGGGTCGGGTTCCCGATGAGCGCTGGGGAGCGGTCAACAGTTACCCCGTAGAAGTTTTGCGTGAATGCCTCCAATCCATGACAGGAGGCGCATCATGCTGACCCTCAGACCCTACCAGCGTGAGGCGATCGACGCCATCTACGCCTATTTCGAGGAGAAGTCGGGTCACCCCCTGGTGGTGATCCCCACCGCCGGAGGCAAATCTCTGGTGATGGCCAAGTTCATTCAGGAGGCGCTCGGCTACTACCCCTCCACCCGCATTTTGGTGGTCACCCATGTGCGTGAGTTGATCAGCCAGAATCACGCCGAATTGCTCGGCGTCTGGCCTGAGGCTCCCGCAGGCATTCACAGCGCCGGGCTCAAAGCGCGGGATACCGAGTCGCAGGTGCTGTTCTGCGGCATCCAATCCGTCCATAAGCGCGCCTACGACATCCAGCAGTGCGACCTGGTGCTGGTGGACGAGGCGCATCTGATCCCGCGCAAGGCCAACACCATGTACCGGCGGTTTCTCGATGATCTGACCGCAATCAACCCGCAGCTGAAGATTATCGGTTTTACCGCTACGCCGTATCGCTTGGACTCCGGCCAGTTGCACAAGGGCAAGGAGGCCCTGTTCGACGATATCGCCTATGAGGTTTCAGTGCGAGAGCTGATCGATGATGGCTTTCTCTGCCCCCTCATTAGCAAACAGACCGAAACCCAACTGGATGTCACCGGCGTCGGTACGCGCGGCGGCGAGTATATCGCTTCCCAGCTGGAAGCGGCAGTGGACCAGGATCCCATCACCCAGGCGGCGATTGGGGAGGTGATCGCCCATGGCCAGGATCGGCAGTCGTGGCTGTTGTTCTGCTCTGGCGTCGCCCACGCCGAGCATGTGCGCGATGCGTTGCAGGGTAGGGAGATATCCTGTGAGTGCATCTTTGGCGACACGCCTAAAGAGACCCGTGATGACATCATCGCCCGCTTCAAACAGCGCGAGATTCGCGCGCTGGCGGCCATGAACGTGCTCACCACCGGTTTCAACGCGCCCTCAGTGGATCTCATTGCGATGTTGCGACCGACCAAATCCACCGGCCTGTATGTGCAGATCGCCGGGCGCGGCACGCGGCTGTTTCCCGGCAAGGAGAACTGCCTGGTGCTGGATTTTGCCGGCAATGTGGCGCGGCACGGCCCCATTGACCTGGTCAAGCCCAAGGGCAAGCAGGATGCGGGCGGAGGCGATGCGCCGGTCAAGGTGTGCCCCCAGTGCCAGACCATCAACCATGCGGCGGTTCGCCACTGCATCGAGTGCGATTACCAGTTTCCGCCGTCGGAAATCAAAATCGACGCCACCGCAACCACGCGGGAGATTCTCTCAACGACCAAACCGCAGACGGAGTGGACGCGGGTCTACGATGTGACCTATGGCAAGCACCAGAAGGAGGGCAAGCCGCCCTCCCTGCGGGTGGAGTATCTGTGCGGCTTCAACTGGCATCGCGAATGGGTCTGCTTTGAGCACAGCGGCTTTCCCAAGCGGCAGGCAGCGCGGTGGTGGTCGCAGCGCGCGCCAGCGGGAACGCCCATGCCGCATACGGTGGATGAGGCGCTCGAAATGGTCAACAGCCTGCGCCTGCCCACGCGCATTCAACTGCGGCGCAAAGACAAGTTCGTGGAGGTGGTCGGCGCCCGTTTCGACCAACCAGAGCAAAAGGAGGCGCGTGATGATCGATCCAACGCCGCGTGATGAGGTCGCATTCCGCTACGCCGGTCAGATGGTTGGCGAGTATGTGGAGAGCATCGGCAAGAGCGACCTGCGCGCGTTTACGCTGGTTGAGTTTCTGACTCTGGTCGAGGTGGCGGTGACCGGCTATCTCGACGAACGCGCGCGCCAGGATGAATCGGCGAAACTCAATGATACGCCGTTTTGAGAAGGAGAAAAATGGTGCATAATTTCATGGACAAATATGGCGAGAGATTGATCGCCGGAGGTTTTTCGATTCTGCCTATTGCGCCGGGGAAGAAATATCCGGGCGCGTATCAGCGGGGCGCATGGCGTCCCTACAAGGGGTGGAACAAACACGCTGAGCGCGCCACGACGCTCAATGAGCTGTCCATCTGGCGGCAGTGGCCCGACGCGGGCATCGGCGTGGCGTGCGGTAATGTGGCCGCCATCGACATCGATGTGAGCGACGCGATCATCGCCCAGCAAGTGGAGGATCTGGCCAGAGAGCGACTCGGAGACACCCCAGCCGTGCGTATCGGTCATGCGCCCAAACGGTTGCTGGTCTACCGCACAGCGGAGCCATTTTCTGGCATCAAACAGCATCCGCTGGAGGTGCTCTGCCTGGGGCAGCAGTTCGTTGCCTACGCTATTCATCCGGATACGGGCCAGCCGTACCATTGGCCAAACGCATCGTTGGTGGATCAGCGTGTAGATGACTTGCCAACAATCAGCCAACAGCAAACGCACGATTTTGTAGAGGAGGCGCTAAACATTTTGCCCCAAGAGATGCGGCCAAATCGACTGGAGAAACATAGAGATTCGTCAACGCCGATTTTGATGGATTCGCATGGTGTGTCGCACAGCGGTCAGCAGGGCACGTTTGAGGCGGTTTCAGACGCGCTGCGCTACATCGTGAATGCGGATCTGCCCTATGATGACTGGGTGCGCATCGGCATGGCCATCAAGGGCGCACTGGGCGAGGCGGGGGCGGCTCTCTTCGCCGAGTGGTCAGCATGCGCGGGCAAAAACAATCCCGCCACCACAACACAATCGTGGTCGAGTTTTAAACCGACCATCATCGGCGCGGGGACGCTCTACCATCTGGCGCAACAACGTGGCTGGCAGCCAGAGGCGTCGATCACGCTTAATCCGGTCAATGTGACGCCACAGGGCCCACACCCTGCGCAGGGGCTGCTGAGCAGGGTCCAAGAGAACGCCGTTGCCGACGTCCCTCCGAGTGAGGAGAAACTGCCCTTCATCGACGGGCCGGAGTGGGATCCGCTGGATGTGGATGGGGTGCTGGGCGCGTTGGTGGAACACATGATCTCCACGGCAACCAGGCCGCAGCCAATTCTGGCTGTCGGCAACGCTCTGTGTGCTCTGGGCGCGCTCATGGGGCGGCGATATCGCACGGAAACGAACCTCCGATCCAATCTCTACATCGTCGGCATCGCGGATAGTGGGTCTGGCAAGAATCATAGCCGGGAGGTCATCACCGAGTTGTTCATGCGGACAGGGCATCAGTCCTATCTGGGCGGCAATCGGATCGCCTCCGGAGCCGGTTTACTCCGGGCGGTGTATGAGCATCCCGCCATTCTGTTCCAGCAGGACGAGTTTGGAATGTTCCTCCAGGCCGCCGCCGACCGTCGCCGCAGTCCTCGGCATATCACGGACATCCTGGACCTTATGACCGAGTTGTACTCCTCGGCGTCAACGACATTCCTGGGGCCTGAATATGCGGTCAAAGACAAGAGCGGGCGCAAGGATATCAACCAGCCCTGCTTGTGCGTCTACGGGACAACAACACCGGTGCTGTTTTGGTCGGCGTTGCGGAGTGCGAATGTGGCGGATGGCTCGCTGGCGCGGTTTGTCATGCTCAAAACCCGAGACGACTATCCTGATCCTGTCGGCGCCAACGTCATACGTCCGATTCCCGACCATCTGCTTCAGGCGGTGACGGCAATCGCCAATGGCGGCAGTTCTGGCGGCGGAAACCTGTCAGGCGTGACGGCGACGCCGGAGACCTCTGTCGAGCCCATGATTGTGCCGATGGAGCAGGGAGCCAGGACGGTATTTGATGAACTCAGCTGTCAAGTCATGAGTAAACTTAAAACATGCCGGTCGACGCAATGGTCCTCGATTCTCGCGCGGGTGTGGGAGAATGCATCCAAAATCGCGCTGGTGAGAGGGGTGTCGGCAAACCCGCATGCGCCGCTCATTCGCCAGGAGGACGCCGTTTGGGCCAGTGCTCTGGTGGGGTATGCGGTGAACAGGCTGATCGAAGATGTGGAGCAGCACCTGGCGGACAACCAGACCGAACAGAATCACAAACGGGTGCTCACGATCATTCGCGCCGCTGGACGGCAGGGCATTCCCAGGAACAGGCTGACCCGCAAAACGCAGTTTTTGAACGAGCGCGAACGCAGAGAGATTGTCCAGGCGCTGTTGGAGGGCGGGCAGATTGTGGCCGACGTGAAACCGACGCGGACACAGCCTGGTATGGTTTACAAGGCGGCTTGACCAAAACCAACCACCAAGCCCGTCAAAAGTGCTAAATTGACGGGCTTGGTGGAGTTTTATCAATATAATTCAGGCTATTACTTGGTTCTGTCAAAGAATCACGCCTTAAAAAGAAAAAATAAAAAGTTAACAGAAAATATGTTTATTTATTATATCTTTATATAGGGTTCTCTCTTTATAGGCATGATATGTTGATGTACTTTTTTTAGTTATTTAATACATGTAGTTAAGAAGCCTAACCCGTCATTTGACGGGGTTTGATGGCTTGGAATGGAGCAAAAACCCGCTTTAGAGCGCCGGTCCGGGACAGCCCTCCCACGCCGCCGCCCTCTCCAACTTCACCGAAGGAGTGAGGACGATGGCTGTAACCCGGATAGCGCATCAGTGCGCCCCCAACAACCCCCAGCAGGAAACCGAGGCGCCCCAACCCACCAGCGTGTTGGCGTTGGATTTGGGCGGGCAAACCGGTTGGGCGCTCAGGCAACCCGATGGGACCATCACCAGCGGCACGGTCACTTTCAAGCCGGGACGGTTTGAGGGCGGCGGTATGGCGTGGCTGCGGTTTAAACACTGGCTCGACGAGGTGGCGGGATTTGCCGCGCCGCTGGAGCGGGTCTACTTCGAGGAGGTGAGACGACACATCGGCACGCTGGCATGTCAGGTCTACGGCGGCTTTCTGGCGCATCTGACGGCGTGGTCTGAGGCCAACGGCGTGGCTTACCAGGGCGTACCGGTGGGCACGATAAAAAAACACGCCACCGGCAAGGGCAACGCCTCCAAGGCGCAGGTGATCCACGCCATGAAGCGGCTGGGGCATACCCCGGCGGATGATAACGAGGCCGATGCTCTGGCGTTGCTGCATTGGGTCATCGCCCAGGAGGTGGAACATGGCTGACCAGCAATTCTGGAGCGCGCAGATGGTGGTCGACAGACTGGAGGAGGCGGCCAGCACGTTGCAGCGCCTGCCGAAGGAGGGCCCCAGGGATTTGAAAGCCAGTTGGCCTCAGGTGATTCATGATTTTTGGAACGCCTACGGTTGGGATAAAGCGCGCACGCGTCTCGGACCGCCCACGCCAGACGCCATTGATCGCATGGATGAGTGCATGGAGTGGCTGCGTTGGCTGGAGCCTGAGCAGATGCGGTTGGTGTGGGCGCGTGCAGAGCGCTTGCAGTGGAAGCGCATTATGGCCCAGTTGGGGGTGTGTCGTGAGACAGCCCGGCAGCGATATCTGCTCGCCGTAGCCACCATTGCAGCGCGGCTAAATCAAAAAGTTGCCTAGGCATTTTAGCATCTGGGCATCTTGCCCGGAATTGGGCATACTCGTGGTCAAGCTCGGAGAAAAAGCATCTGGGCGACACGGCAACTTGCATGGGCCCGCCCCGAGGAAACTTGGTGGCGGGTTAATTTTTTGGAAGACATGATGAGCGACACGCCCTGGCCCCATTTCACCAACGCCGAATTGACCTGCCGCTGCGGCTGTGGCCGCATGGAGATGCAGGCAGATTTCATGCACAAGCTGGAGAGTTTGCGTGAAGTGTTCGGGCGCCCTATGCCGGTCACCTCCGGCTATCGTTGTCCAGAGCATAACGCCGCCATCTCAGTTACCGGCTCCAATGGCCCGCATACGTCTGGCGCGGCGGTAGATGTGTTGGTGAGCGGCCAAGACGCCTACGACCTCATCGATCTGGCCAAAGCGGCGGGCATGAGCGGCGTCGGCGTCAAGCAGCACGGTCCCCATCGTAGCCGTTTCATCCACCTCGACGCGCTGCCCCGCGCCGCCAACCAACCGCGCCCGACCATCTGGAGCTACCCGAAATGAACGATCCCAAATGGGCGGACATCATCATCGGGTTGTTCGGCTCGTTGTTCATCGCGTTTGCCGCCATCATGCCGCTGTTCATCACGGGCGTGCTCTGATGGGCATCTTGGAGAAGATCATTGGCGGGGCGGCGGCGCAGCCCATTGAGGCGGTGGGCAAGGCCCTGGATGGCCTGTTCACCTCCGACGAAGAGCGCTTGGACAAGCAGGCGCTGCTCACCCGCCTGGCGCAGCAACCGGCGGCGTTGCAGGTTGAACTGAACAAAATCGAAGCGTCGCACCGCTCCACCTTTGTGGCGGGCTGGCGCCCGTTTCTGGGATGGGTGTGTGGCGTCGGACTCTCCTTCGCCTACGTGATCAATCCCATCATCCAGTGGGTGACGGGGCAGCCCGGCCCTCAACTGCCGCTGAACTTCATGCAGGAGTTGGTGGTGGCCATGCTGGGCTTGGCGGGTCTGCGGACCTGGGAGAAACAAACCGGGAGGGCGAAATGAGCGGCAACTGCGAGAAAGAGTGCCCGTACTCGGCGGAGATGGCTACGCTGGCCAACGAACTCAAACACATCAACCAACGCCTCGCCATCGGCCAGCAGAAGTTTGACCGCATGGAAGCGACGCTGGACCGGCTGGACGCCGCAGAGCAGCGTCTGGTAGGCGGCTACAAGCTATTCCGTCAGATCCTGGCGCTGCTGGCGCTCATCGCGGCGTTCATGGCGGTGCCTTGGATTAACAAGCCGTAGTGAATATATCCCCGCAGGCGTCGTGGGCACGGAACCACAAGGTCCACGGATAAACAGGTGGATCTGGTGTGAAAGCCCCTCGCCATCTGGAGAAAGACTTCCCACCCAGGCGAGGGGGCGTTCAACGTGAGAGTCCCAGTTCCAATCACCAACGAGTTGGGCCAGGGGAACATTGCCTCACGAACGCCGCAGGGATTGATTCCAGCGTATGCCACGGCGCAGCTTCTTTCAATCGCAATCGGAGTGTGATCAAGATTCTTGTCTGTTTCAAAGACTGTCGCATGATTGGGTCAGTTTCCTCCCCAGCAAGGCGACGAGTTTGACAGGCAGGCGCAATAGAAAGCGCACGAAGTAGACCATTGGATGCGTTGAAAAGTCGGCCACATTGTTCTCCATTTTTGAAATTGGAATGACTATGACCGTGAATGACGTGGCCAGTTCCGACATCAGGTGCATTCAGGGAATGGGCGCAGAGTTTGAACTGAAGAGACAGTGGGCAAGCGGCAGACCGAGAGTTTGCGACGGAAATACGGTAACCATCTGAAAGAAAAAGGTTATAGAAACTAAATTGGCTGGTTCCTAAGTCACTGATATGTAAGTGGGTAGCGCGACAGCCCGAGACTTTTCTAGCGACAGAGCTAAAAACGGGTTCGCTCCGGTGCGCAAGTTCGCGCCATTTTCACTGCAAAGATCGAGGGTTCGATGAATCGCGATGGGATTGTCCAATCGTGGCTACGCCCGCCATCGCGGGGTATCAGAAACCGCCGTGCGCAAGGCCATCAAGGCTGGACGCATCAGCAAGGAGCCGGACGGGAGCATTGATCCGGTCAAGGCGGATGCGGAGTGGGAGCGCAACACCAACCAGGCGCAACAGCGCACCACTGCCCCAGCGAACCCACCCCAAAGGTTCGCGCCTATTTCGCCATCTGCGAACCAGCCCAAACAGGGTGCCCCAGACTACCAGACCAGTCGCGCCATTCGTGAGGCCTACGCCGCGCGTTTGGTGAAATTGGACTTTGAAGAGCGCTCTGAGCAACTCATCAGCGCCGACGAAGTGCGGGTGAGCGCCTTCAATATGGCGCGGCGGGTTCGGGACCGGTTGTTTAATATCCCGCACCGGCTCGCCTCGGTGCTGGCCTCGGAAACCGAAGCCGCCGTCATTGAGGAGCGGCTGGAATTGGAACTGCGCAAAGCGCTTGAGGAGCTCAAAGGATGAACCAGATTCCCGCCATGGCCGAGAGGATCGAGCTGTGGCCTACGGAGCGGCTGACGCCCTACGCCGCCAATGCGCGCACCCACAGCGATGAGCAGATCGCCAAGGTCGCCGCGTCAATGGTGGAGTTTGGATTCACCAATCCGATTCTGGTGGACGCCAAGGATGGCATTATTGCCGGGCATTGTCGCCTCTCCGCCGCGCAGCGTATTGGCTTGGAGCAGGTGCCGGTGGTGGTTCTGGACCACCTGTCTGATGCGCAGCGTCGCGCCTACATCCTGGCGGACAATCGATTGGCTCTCGATGGCGGCTGGGATGAGTCGGTATTGGCCGCTGAGTTGGCGCGCCTGAAGGAGGACGAATTCGATCTCTCCCTCATGGGCTTTAGCGATGAGGAGATGGAAGATCTGCTGGACAGCTTTGATGGTGATGAGTTCGACGGGGAGGGCGGTGGCGCCGCAGTCGCCGATAACGATGTCATTCCCGAGCCGCCCGCCAATCCGGTGTCGCGCCCAGGCGATTTGTGGATTCTTGGCGACCATCGCCTGTTGTGCGGCAGCAGCCTCAACGCTGATGATGTGATTCGGTTGATGAACGGCGAGCGCGCGATTCTATTCGCCACCGATCCGCCCTACTTGGTCGACTACGACGGCACCAACCACCCGCAGAACAGCGCGCGCAAAGCCAAGGTCGCCAAAGGAGAGACCAGCGGCACGGACGGCAACAAGGATTGGTCAGCCAGTTACGGCGTGACCTGGGACGACTCCTCCCAGGGCCCGGAGCTCTACGAGGGCTTCATCCGCGCCGCCATCGACCACGCCATCGAGCCCAACGCCGCTTGGTACTGCTGGCACGCATCCAAGCGCCAGGCGATGCTGGAGGCGGTGTGGGAGAAGATGGGCGCGTTTCAGCACCAGCAGATCATCTGGAATAAGGAGAAAGGCGTACTCACCCGCTCGAAGTATCTGTGGAAACACGAGCCATGCCTCATGGGGTGGATCAAGGGCAACATGCCGCCGAAGGTTGATGGCGCGGAGTATCTTTCTACGGTGTGGGACATCCATGGCCTCACCGGCGATGAGCGTCCAGATCATCCGACGCCGAAGCCTCTCGATTGCTTTGCCATCCCTATGCGTCAGCATGCGGAGAAAGGCGGGCTGTGCTATGAGCCATTCTCCGGCAGCGGCTCGCAGATCATGGCCGGGGAGATGACCGGGCGGCGTGTGTTCGCCATGGAGATCAGCGGGCAATATTGCGATGTGGCGGTGCAGCGCTTCATACAGGCCACGGGCAAGACCGGCTATCTGGACGGGTCTGGCGGGAAGAGTTTCGCCGAAGTGGCGGCGGAGCGGGGAATCGAGCTTGATTAGCTGTTCCTTTCTGAGAACTGGTCATACCAAAGGGCCAGACTGGAGTTGATGGCATCTCGATCAAACTCTTCGGGATCAAACTGTCCATCAGACCACTCCATCCACGCGCCATGCTCTGGATGGTTGATATCTTTAATTGCTTCAAGAAATCCATGATATCCCAGAATTCCGCCAACGTCTTCCGGGGGGCATCTTCGTTTGCCAGTCACCAAGTGAGGGTATCGTGAATTTGGATCAATCGCCTCTGAACCTTCGATTTCAATTTTATGAAGCCAATTGTCACCAAAGTCATAAACATAAGAGCAATACCGAATGCCTTTGCCGTAGATGGTCCGCAGCATTATGTTCCATTCAGGTAGGACTTTCCTGTCTTCCAAATAAAGATCATCGTCAAAAGAGTTGGAACCGCTGTACACAGTATCGCCTACCTCGAATTCATGGAGGTGGGAGTTTTCCCATCCCATGGAAATCTGAATGAGGTGGTGGAGATCTTCGAGCGTTGAATCATCTGGCACCAAAATTCTTCTCCAGATCGGCGGCTTGATTCCGGTGAGGGTAATTTTAATCTTATAGATCCTGGTTCGTTTGGGGGATGCCATAAAGGGCCTCATTAAATCATAGAGCAGGTTGACGCATGGTCGGAATCATAAGGGTTGCTCTTGTTGACGTCCATGAGGCTAAAAACAGGATAGCCCGGAATTTGTAGTAGTTCTTTGAGATGTGTGAAGTTGGACAACCTGTCAACCGATGGGGTGGAAGTCCATCCGAGCAATACTCTGAAGGTGCAGTGAGCGGCTGGAGCACGACCAGAGCAACCCGGTCAATTGGCCGGGTTGTCTGCTTTTAGGTGCGTGGAAGGGTCAGTCTTCAACGATGCGGTAGATCGTCCGTTTCCCTTGCTCATCGGTGACGCGCTCGCTGGTGACGTTGAGTCCAAGGCGTTTGCGCAGGGAGCCGGAGATGAAGCCTCTGATCGTGCTGGCCGACCATCCAGTCACCTCGGCAATCTGCTCAATGGTGGCGCCCTCAGGGCGTTTCATCAGTTCGATCGACTTGGCTTGCTTGGAGTCGGAGCGCGGTCCGCGCTTACCGCTGCGCTGTTTGGCGGCGGACATTCCCGCTTGGTAGGCGGCATCCAGGGCGCTCTTGATGGCCCAGACGCTGGTTTCATGAAAGTCGAGTCCATCGGAGTGGCGTGTCTCCAGCGTGTCGATGTCCAGGTGTTTAGAGGCGATCTCCTCAAAGAGCGCATCCTGTGACTCTGGCTTCGTCTCCGCAGGCTCCTTGCTTTCAGCTTTGGCCAGGAGTCGCTCCGGAGGTGTTTCGCCGATGGCTGCGTAGCCCACAGCGTTGAGTCGCCATTGCCCGCCATCCTCCTGTGTGATGACGCCGTGCTTGGCCAAGGCGTTCACGATCTTGATCGCTGCGCCGCCCTTCATACGGCTGGGCAGGGGGTGGACCGCGCCATCTTCGCGCAGTGCGGCGTTGACGAGGACGGTGAGTTGGGGGCTGGTCATTTTGTTCATGGTCATCTCCTTCAAATCCAATCGCTGCCGATGCGGGGAAGCAGGTCCCCTTCGTTGCCGGTGAAGTATTCGAGCCCTTCGAAAGCCTCCGGCTTGTCGATGATCACGCCGCCGGTGACGCGCAGGGCAACGCCGTGCTTGCGGGTCAGTTCTGCGAGCTCTTTGGCGAAGGCTTCCAGCTGCTGTTCTGTGGTTGGTTTTCTGTTCATTTTCAATCTCCTGGATGCGTTGTTGGCGTGACTCCATGTAGCCATACAAGCAAAGCGCTCATCCAGTCAAAACCGATGCAAATTCAATAAATAAGATGGCTCTGTCAGCGGCTCAGATCTATGAGGATGCGTTCCTCCAGGGGCTGATGCCAGACCCGCGTCTGACGGTCTCTGAATGGGCTGATGAACACCGCATGCTCTCGTCGGTGGCCTCGGGCGAACCTGGTCCTTGGCGAACCGATCGCACGCCCTACTTGAAGGAGATCATGGATTGCCTCTCGCCCAGCTCCCCGATTGAGCGGGTGGTGGCGATGTTCGGCAGCCAGCTGGGGAAAACGGAGTGCGGGCTGAATTGGGTGGGGTATGTGATCCACCATGCGCCGGGCCCGATGCTGATGGTGCAGCCCACGGTGGAGATGGCCAAGCGCTACTCCAAGCAGCGCGTGGGGCCACTGATCGAATCCAGCGAGGAGATTCGCGAGCGGGTGAATGAGAATGGCGCCGTAAAAATGCATCACTGAAACAGCTTGGATCGTCCAAAAATGGCGGTCCAAAAATCCCACACCAGAAAAAGCTCTCTAACTCAGAAAACTCAGTCATAGAGTTTCCGGGTCAGGGGGTGGGAGGATGTATTCAGTGAGCATGTACAGAGAAGTGCGTTTGGCGGTAACCAGAGGCGGGATGAGCAAGCGCAAGGCGGCGGAGACTTTTGAGCTGGATCCGCGCACGGTGCGCAAAATGATGGAGAACCCTGAGCCGCCAGGCTACCAGCGGAGCAAGCCGGTCAGATTGCCCAAACTGGGGCCGTTCACCGGGTTCATAGATCAGATTCTCAAGAACGATCTGGAGAAGATCAAGAAGGAGCGCCACACCGCGCAGCGGATATATGAACGGCTGCGCGATGAATACGGCTACGACGGGAAATATGGCGCGGTCAAGGAGTATGTGCGCGGCAAGCGTCTGCATCTGAAAGAGAAGTTTGTTCCCCTCAGCCATGCGCCCGGACACGCCCAGGTGGACTTTGGGCAAACGCACGGCGTGATCGGCGGCGTGGAGCGCAAGATCCACTTTTTCTGTATGAGTCTGCCCTACAGCGACGACAGCTTCGTTATGGGCTTCCCCGCGGAAACCACGGAAGCGTTTTGTGCGGGGCATAACGCCGCCTGTGATCACTTCGGCGGCGTTCCCCAAAGCATTCTGTACGACAACACCAGCATCGCCGTGGTCAAAGTTTACCGGGATGGTCGCCGAGATCTGACCGAAGAGATGATCCGGCTGCAATCCCATTACCTGTTCGATAGCCGCTTTGGCCGCCCGGCGCGAGGTAACGACAAAGGCAAGGTCGAGGGGCTGGTCGGCTACGCCCGACGCAACTTCATGGTCCCGGCTCCCCGCTTTGAATCGTTTGATGCGCTCAACGCTCACCTGCGCCAGAAATGCCTGGAGCGTCGTCAACAGACATTGCGAGGCTGTCAGCGGAGTATCGGAGAACGATTTTCCACAGACCAGGCGGCGTTCCTGCCGCTGCCGCCAATTCCCTACGACGCTTGCGAGAAGGTGAGCGCCAAGGTCACATCCCAGGCGCTGGTGCGCTATCGAACCAATGACTATTCGGTTCCGGTGCGTTATGGCTTTCACGATGTGCAGGTGCGGGGCTACATCCACGAAGTGGTGATCGCCTGTGGCGCTGAGGTGATTGCCCGGCATCCACGCTCCTATGCGCGTGAGGACGCCATCTATGACCCCTTGCACTATCTGGCGCTGCTGGAGGAGAAACCCAGGGCGCTGGATCAAGCCGCCCCGTTGCAAGGATGGGAACTGCCAGATGAGTTCGCCACCTTGCGCCGTCTGATGGAGTCCCGCCTGGGTAAAAAGGGCAAGCGGGAATATATTCAGGTTCTGCGCCTATTGGAGACGTTCTCCTTTGAACAGGTCCATTTTGCCGTGCAACAGGCGTTGAAGTTGGGCGCCATTGGCTTTGAGGCGGTCAAACATCTGCTGATCCGGCACATTGAACAACGTCCGCTCCGTTTGGATCTGTCCCGATATCCCTTTTTGCCCGAAGTGCATGTGGCGCGTACATCCGCCAGGGATTACGCCGCGTTGACGTCAGGAGAGCAGCGATGAACGACTCTCCGCAGATCCTCCTGGCGCACCACCTCAAAGCGCTCAAACTGCCCACATTTTATCGAGAATATGAAAAGATCGCCAAACAGTGCGCGGCGGAAGGCGTTGATCATAGCCGATACCTGCTGCGACTGAGCGAACTGGAGTTGATTGAGCGGGAGCGGCGCATGGTGGAGCGACGTATCAAACAAGCCCGGTTTCCCACCATCAAGAGCCTGGACTCCTTTGATTTCCTGGCCATGCCCTCATTGAACAAGGTTCTGGTGATGGAGCTGGCGCGTTGCGAATACATTCAGCGCCGAGCCAATATCATCGCCTTGGGCAACAGCGGAACCGGGAAAACCCATATTGCGTTGGGATTGGGCCTGGCCGCCTGTCAGCAGGGGTTGGCGGTTGGCTTCACCACTGCTGCGTCGCTGGTACACCAGTTGATGGAGGCGCGCGACGAAAAGCAGCTGCAGCGTTTCCAGAGTCAGTTGAGTAAACACAAGCTGTTGATCATCGACGAATTGGGCTTCGTCCCACTCTCCAAAACGGGGGCTGAGCTGCTCTTTGAGGTGATCAGCCAGCGCTATGAGCAGGGTTCAGTGATGGTGACCAGCAACCTGCCGTTCGAGGAGTGGACGGAGGTCTTCGGCTCCGAGCGCCTCACCGGCGCCCTGCTGGATCGGTTGACCCATCATGTCCACATCCTGGAGATGAACGGCGAAAGCTATCGACTGAATCAAAGCAAACGGCAAAAGCGCGCTGCAGAAACAAAAGCTTCCTGCTCAAATAGCAAAACCGACCCTTCCTGAAACTGGCGATCCTGCCCACTTGCGGCTCCGGGAGAGGCGGACGCTCCGCTATCCCTGTGGAAAACGAAAACACGTTTCCCACAGGTCTGCCGCCTCTCCCTCATTCTGAATCTCAAGTGTGTTGAAAAGATGTTTTTGTTCGTTTTTTTAAAGACAAAGGAAAACGGCAAACCCCGTTGTGCGCTACGCGCCCAACCAATGCCCAAGTGATGCATTATTGCGGCGCCATGGTGCTGCATTTTTCGGGCGCCATTGACAGGTGAAACCGGCGCGCAGCCGGGACTCTGGCAACACGGTGCTGAGCAAGGAGTTCCCAGGCGGCATCCTGCTGATGACGGGCGCCAATAGCGCAGTGGGATTATCGTCGGCGCCGATCCGCTATCTGTTCATGGATGAGGTGGATCGCTTTCCTGGCGATGCGGATGGGGAGGGAGATCCGGTGGCGCTTGCGATTCAGCGCACCGCCAACTTCTCCAACCGCAAGGTGCTGCTCACCAGCACGCCGACCATCAAAGGCTTTAGCAGAGTCGAGGCGGCCTACGCCGAGAGCGATCAGCGGCAGTTCTGGGTTCCTTGCCCAGCATGCGGGGGATTTCAGGTTTTATCGTGGGCGCAGGTGAAGTGGCCAAAGGGGCGTCGTGCCGATGCCCATTATGAGTGCGCGCACTGCCAGGCGGAGATTCAGGATTATCAAAAGGGGTGGATGCTGGAGAACGGCGTCTGGCGCGCCGCAGCAGAAGGCAATGGAAGGACCGCAGGCTTTCACCTCTCCAGCCTCTATTCTCCCCACGGATGGACCTCTTGGGGGGACATCGCAGCAGAACACGGGTTGGTCCATAAAGACCCCTCTCGCCTGAAGGTGTGGGTCAACACCAAACTGGGCGAAACCTGGGAGGAGGACGCCGATCGGGTCGATGGCGAAGGGTTGCTGGCGCGCCGTGAGGATTGGGGTGAGTTAATCCCTTCGGATGTCGCGGTGCTTACCGCGGGGATCGACGTTCAGGACGACCGGTTGGAGATGGAGATCGTTGGCTGGGGACGCGACGAGGAGTCCTGGAGCATCGACTACAGGGTGCTGTGGGGCGATCCCTCATCTCCAGCGGTGTGGGAGGACCTGGACAATCTGCTGCGCCGACCTCTGCCTCACAGCCGCCAGTTGCCCGACATAACCATTCGCGCCGCCGCTATCGATACGGGTGGTCACCACACCCTTAAGTCCTACGCTTTCTGCCGTTCACGTCAGGGTCGGAGAGTCTGGGCCATCAAGGGCCGAGGGGGCATGGGGGTGCCAATCTGGCCGCGCAAGCCATCGACCCGGAACAAGGGCAAGGTGCCGCTGTTCATCGTTGGCGTAGACGCCTGCAAGGAGGCGATTCTCTCGCGCCTGCGCATAGAGGAGGCGGGGCCCGGATATCTGCACTTTCCCATGGGGCGGGAGGCCGACTACTTCAAGCAACTCACCGCAGAGTCGGTGGTGACGCGCTACCACAAGGGCCGCCCCATTCGCGAATGGAAGAAACGCGACTCCGATCGCAACGAGGCGCTGGATTGCCGCGTTTATGGCATGGCCGCTCTACAGGGGCTCATTGCCATGGGGTTCCGCCTCAATCACGAGGTCGAGCGAATCGCTGAGGTTCCGTTGAAAGACGCGCTTAAGCCATCAGGGCCAGTGATTGCCAGGGCCAAGCCCCAGCGCAGAGTCATCCGTTCCAGTTGGATGTGAGCTACTGCGTCACGCGCGGCAATTGGCTGAGTCGCGCCGCGTAGCTCGACGGATCATAGGGACGTCCGGTCTCACTCATCATGGTTGCTTCGCGCATCAGCACGGTGGCCATGAGACGCTTTGCCTCGGAGTCATCGAAGCCGCTCTGAACCAGCCGGGCGTAGGTGGATTTGACGATTGGCGGGGTGTTCTTCTCGATTTGGTCACGACGACGGAGACCATCCCAGAGATGGCCTGTGGATTCATAGACGTCATTGTCTTGCTCCCTGTGTTTATTGATCTCCCTGTCATCGGGAGTTGGAATGATTCTGCCCCTGCTCGCCGGAGGAGTCCATGGCCGACATCACCGAGTTGCAACTGCGACGGGACAAGCTGTTGGAAAAGCTTGAATCGCTGCAGAGCAGGGTCAGCTATGGCGACAAGTCCGTGCAGTACGATCTGACTCAAGTGCAGAGCGCCCTGGATATCCTCGATCGTGAGATCGCGCGCAGCAGCGACAAACGCATAATCCGTCACCTGCGCGTGCGCAGCCGGAAGGATCTGTAGATGGGGCTGCTCAAACGCTTGTTTGGCGGGTTCCCCAAGAGCAGGGCCGGATACGAGGGCGCCGCCTCTGGCCGGAGGCTGGGCAACTGGCAGCCGGGAGACGCCGGGGCCAATGCGCTGCTGTTCCGCGACGCTTCGCTCATGCGCGCACGCTCCCGTGACCTGGTGCGGCGCAACGCCTGGGCGAGCAACGCCGTGGACTCCCTGGTCGGCAATTTGGTGGGCACAGGCATCAAGCCGCAGTCCACGGTGAGCGACCCGCAGATCAAGGCGCAGATTCAATCCCTGTGGCTGGCCTGGACCCGTGAGGCGGACGCCCACGGCATGCTGGGGTTCTACGGACTCCAGGCGCTGGCGGCGCGCGCTATGATTGAAGGCGGTGAGGTGCTGGTGCGCCTGCGCAATCGCGATGCGCGCGATGGCCTCATTGTGCCGTTGCAACTCCAAGTCTTGGAGCCCGAGCACCTTCCCAGCGCCGATATGCGGGATTTCCCCAACGGCCACCGCGTTCGCGCGGGCATTGAGTTCGACAAGATCGGTCGCCGCGTCGCCTACCACCTGTTGCGCGAGCACCCAGGCGAGATGCCGCTGTATGCCAGAGCAGGGGACGCCTCTCGTGTCCCAGCCAGTGAGGTGTGTCACATCTTCAAACCACTGCGTCCCGGCCAACTTCGAGGCGAGCCGTGGATGGCGCAGGCTCTGGTGCGTCTGCATGAGTTGGATCAATACGACGACGCCGAGTTGGTGAGAAAGAAGACCGCCGCGCTCATCGCCGGATTCATCACCAAGCCCGATCCCGAACTGGGGGTCGGGGGCGAGGAGGGGCTGGAAGCTGATGATGAGGGCGCGGCGCCGGTCACCTGGGCGCCGGGAACCATGCAGGTTCTGTTGCCCGGCGAGGATGTGAAGTTCTCCGACCCTGCTGACGTGGGAGGTCAATACGGCGAGTTCATGCGCACCCAGTTGCGCGCCGTTGCGGTGGGGCTGGGTCTGACCTATGAGCAACTCACCGGCGACCTGACCGGCGTAAACTACTCCTCCATTCGCGCGGGGATGGTGGAGTTTCGTCGCCGCATGGAGCAGATCCAGCGCATGGTGCTGATTCACCAGATGTGCCGCCCCATCTGGGAGCGATGGATGGATCAGGCGGTGTTGTCCGGCGCTTTGCAGCTTCCTGACTATCCCAAGCGCCGCCGGGAGTACCAGGCGGTGAAGTGGATTCCCCAGGGCTGGCAGTGGGTGGACCCGCAAAAAGAGTTCAACGCCATCATCTGGGCGATCCGCGCTGGTCTGCTGAGCCGCGCCGAAGCGGTCTCCACCTACGGCTACGACATTGAGGAGATCGACCGGGAGATCGCTGCGGACAACCAACGCGCCGATGAGCTGGGACTGGTGTTTGACTCCGATGCGCGGCGCACATCCCGTTCTGGGGTGTCACGGGATTCAGGGCAATCTGACCCAGAACTTGTTGACCTGGAAGAGTAATTGAGACGTGTCCAAGTTGGACGCGTCGCATTAATAGAGTCTGTCCTCGGTGAGACGCTGCACCAAACGCCTGATGATTGGCGCTACGATCATCGCCAGGGGAAAGGCCACAACAAACGCAACGCTAAAAGCGCGCAGCCACAGCGCAACGAAGTTCTCCACAAAACCGATATTGATGGCCGTCAAGACCATCGACATGAAGAAGCTCATGGTCAGCGCCATGAAGAAGGCAAACAGAAGTGGCGCAAATCTCTTTCTGATTTTCAAAATATCCGCCCCGAACACTTACACAATCCAAACGCTGCATGTCGCCATCATTCAAAAGTTGGCGACCAGTATAGGAATCTATCCATGAACAGACAATTGCCCCACATGGCTGCTCGGGTGCTGGGCGCGCCGTTGATGGTGGACCGCGCGCGGTTGGAGACCATCCTCTCGGTGCTGGGGCCGCGCATCGACATCGAGCCAACCACCATGGCCACTGGATTTGGTGAGTCGGATGGAGCGACCAATACGGTGATCACGCCCAATGGCATCGCCGTCGTTCCGATCGACGGCACGCTGGTCAAACGCGCGGGCGCCATTGACGCCGCCTCGGGCCTGGTCTCCTACGCCGCCATCGAGGAGCGCATCCTCGACGCCGCCACGGATCCGGCGGTGAAAGCGATTCTGCTGGATATCGACTCTCCCGGCGGCGAGGTGGGTGGCGTGTTTGACCTGGCTGCGCTGATCCGTGAGGCTGGTCAGGAGAAACCCATCTGGGCGCTGGCCGACGACGCCTTTTCGGCTGCGTACCTCATCGCCTCCTGCGCGCATCGCATCATTGTCCCGCAGACAGCAGGCGTCGGCTCCATCGGCGTCATAGCTGTGCATGTGGACGAATCACAGAAAGACGCCAAAGAGGGGCGCGCCTACACCACGGTGTTTGCCGGGGCCCACAAGAATGACTTCTCCAGCCACGCGCCGCTGTCTGATTTGGCAAAGAGCCATCTGCAACAGGAGGTGGACCGGCTCTACGGCAAGTTTGTCGGCGCTGTGGCTGAAGGACGCGGTGTTCAGGAATCCGCCATACGCGCCACCGAGGCCGGACTCTTCTTCGGCGAGAACGCCGTATCCGCCGGACTGGCCGACCAGGTCGGAACCATACGCGACGCCCTGGCCGGGCTCACCGCGCTACTCCATTCCCCAAAACGCACCTTTGTTCAGAAATTGGAGGCCAACATGCCCATTGATGAAACGCACAAGGCGGAAGACTCGCCGCCGCAGGCGCAAACCGACCCCAACAACATCATCGACCTGGAGCAGGCGCGAGAGGAGAAAGCCTCCCAGATGCGCGGCGAAGCCAAGGTCATTGTCGACCTCTGCGCCCTGGCGGACCTGCCCGATCTGGCGGGCGGCTACATCGCCGAAGGTTTCTCCGCTGATCAGGTGCGCCAAGAGTTGCTGGCCAAGCGAGCAGCGTCGAGCGGCGCTGAAATCCACTCTGAGGTGATGCCAGGCGACGGGACTCACGCCAATCCAGCCCAGAGCCTCACTCACAACCCTCTAGTGGCCTCCTGCCAGAGCCTCGCCAAACGTCACGCCATGGGAGGTGAATGATGCCTGCTCTTTCCGAAAGCAACAATCTGGGCGACCTGCTCAAGTATGAAGCGCCCCAGTTCTACAGCCGACAGACCGTTACTGTCACCGATGGCCAGACCCTCTCCTTGGGGAGTGTGGTGGGGGTGGTGTCCGCGACGGGAAACATCCAAGCCCTGGATCCCGCAGCCGTTGACGGCACAGAAGTCGCCGCCGGGGTAATGATTCAGGACGCTGCGCCCTCCGGCGCCGATGGCGAGGGACTATTGATTGCGCGCCACGCCATTGTGGCGGACCACGCACTGGTCTGGCCTGTCGGGATTACGGAAAACGAAAAAGCCAGCGCCACCGGCCAACTTATCAAAGCGGGCATTCTGGTCCGCCAAGGAGTCTAACCATGGCTTTGTCCGCCAACCCCTTCTCCAATGACGCCTTCAACGCCATTGCGCTCACGGCGGGAATCAACATACTGCCCAACCGCTACGGCAAGTTGGAATCCATCAACCTCATGCCCACCAAGCCGGTGCGTCTGCGCAATATCGCCATTGAAGAGCGCAACGGCGTGCTCTCCCTGCTGCCCACCGCTACGGTGGGGACTCAGGGCACGGTGGGTAAGCGCGGCAAGCGCGCCGTGCGCTCCTTTGTGATCCCGCACATTCCCCATGATGACGTGGTGCTCCCCGAAGAGGTGCAGGGCATCCGCGCCTTCGGCTCCGAGGGAGAACTGACCGCGCTCTCCGAAGTGCTGGCGATGCATCTGCAATCCATGCGCGATAAGCACGCCATCACCCTGGAGCATCTGCGCATGGGCGCCCTCAAGGGCGAGATCCTTGATGCCGACGGCTCGGTCATCTACAACCTCTACACCGAATTCGGCATCACCGCTAAGAGCATCAACTTCGCTCTGGATGTGGATGCCACCGACGTCAAAGCCAAGTGTCTGGAGCTCAAGCGTCACTTGGAGGATAATCTCCGGGGCGAGTTCATGACCGGCGTGCATGTGCTGGTATCCGCCGAGTTCTTCGACGCTTTGACCAGCCACCCCAAGGTGGAGGCGGCCTATGAGCGCTGGCAGCAGGGCGAGGCGCTGCGCAGCGACATGCGTTCCGGCTTCACCTTCGCGGGCGTGACCTTTGAGGAGTATCGAGGTCAGGCCACCGACCCCGACGGCAATGTGCGCCGATTCATCGCTGATGGGGAGGGGCACGCCTTTCCGGTGGGGACCAGCCAGACCTTTTGCACATACTTCGCCCCGGCGGACTTCAATGAGTCGGTCAATACTCTGGGCCAGCCGCTCTACGCCAAGCAGGAGCCGCGCAAGTTTGAGCGTGGGACCGATCTGCACACCCAGTCCAACCCGCTGCCCATGTGCCATCGACCTGCGGTGTTGGTGAAGGTGACGGCGGCCTGAGCCATGTCCATTTTCAATCTGTCGGTGGACGCCGTATTCGATGCCTTCGGCGTCGCCGCCACTTACACCCCAGCCAATGGTGATCCCGCCACTACCATCACCGTGCTGGCCAAGCGTCCGGACGAGGTGGTGGGCTTTGGGGAGACGCGCATTGCGGCGGAGATCTCTCTGTTTGAGATTCGCGCCAGCGATGTCGCCAGCCCGGAGGCGGGAGACGTCATCACCCTGAATGGTATCAACTACACAGTTCAGGGAACGCCGATGCGCGACGTTGAGCGGCTCACCTGGACCTTGGAGGCGTTCATCTCATGAGGCTCGCCACCACCGTTCTCGGCTCCATCCGTCAGGACATGGAGCGAGATCTAAGAGAGATCAATCGCGCCGTAGTCGATGGCGTACGTGACTCCGGCAAAGGGTTGAAGCAGGATCTGGCTAAGCAAATAGTCTCTGCCGGGCTGGGGGCGAGACTCTCACGCTCTTGGCGGAGTCGCATTTTTCGCAACCAAGGCCTCAACGCCGCCTCCATGGTTTGGTCCAAGGCCCCACACATCGTGAGCGCATTCGATCGTGGCGTGGTGATTCGGGGGCGCAATAGCCGCTGGTTGGCGATTCCCACGCCGCAGGCGCCCAAGCGTGGCGTTGATCGTAAACGCATCCATCCGGGCAACTTCCCAGAATCCAGATTTGGAAAGCTCCGGTTCGTCTATCGCCCAGGCCGCTCATCGCTATTGGTCGTGGATGGGGTGCGCATCAGCGCCAAGACGGGGAGGGTGGGGCGACAGCTGAAAGGCGGGATGTACACAAAGTCTGGGCGCTTGAAGTCCGGTGTGTCGACGGTGGTGATGTTCGTGATGGTCCCGCAGGTGCGGCTGCGCAAGCGGCTGGATGTAAAGCTGGTGGCGCAGCAGTGGGCGGGGCGTTTGCCCAGCGTGATAGATAGCGCGTTATCGAGATAGGAGAGCCCAGCCAAGGTGAAAGCCAACGCTCTTGTTGTCCACTGGGGCCTTCTGTGTGTGTCCGAGGCTCCCCTGGCTGGGCAAAGGTCTGATCCAGATTCAGTATATCACTGACGCGTGCGGGTAGGGGAAAATGTCGTCGAAAACTGAGCGAATTCTCCAGGCGCTGCACTCCCTGCTCAAAGCCATCCCCAGCGCCACAGTGTTGCGCAATGCTGCGCTGCCCACGCGCATTCCAGCAGACGGTCTGATCATCTTGCGCGACGGCGACCCTGGTGAGCCCGATCTGTCACTGGGCGGGGTAGGGGGCTGCTACTACCAGCATCAGGTCGAGATAGAAATCATCGTGCAGCACGGTGATGCAGCCCAAAGGCAGAGCAGGTTCGACGAACTGCTGTTGGCCGTTGCAGAGGCGTTGGACGCCGATTCCACTCTGGGCGGCCTGATATACGGCATGACCTATGGTCGCCCGGCTATCCAGTTGGAACACGAAGAGGGCGCCGCGCCTCTCCTGGGCGGCATCATCGAACTGACCCTCGACTACGAGACTTCTTCTCCAATTTCCTGAATAACAACCCGATAGACGAGAGGATTCGACATGGCCCGCAGCTATGGCTCGAACGCTACCCTATTGCTTAAACGGGAGGGCAGCTACGGCTCCATCCCCACGGGCGACTACATCCAGATGCCCTTCAACCGCTGCACCCTGAGTAGCGAGCAGGGGCTGATTGTCGATCCAGTGCTGGGTCAGGGACGTGACCCTCTGTCGCCGCTCCAGGATGTCATCAACGACGAAGGCGACATCGTCGTGCCCATGGACGTGCGCTATCTGGGCCTCTGGCTGACGGCGCTTTTGGGCGATCCGGTCACTACCGGCGTGGGACCTTATACGCATGAGTTTCACTCTGGCGGCGCATCCATCCCCAGCTACAGCGTGGAGGTGGGACTCTCCCAGGCGTCCTCTTTCTTCATGCACCAGGGCGTAAAGGTCAACACCCTGGCCTTGGAGTTTCAGCGCTCCGGCGCGGCGGCGGCAACGCTGGGCGTCATTGCCCAGGGCGAAACCCGCAACGGAACCTCCCAAGGCGGCACGCCTACTACGCTCACCTTCAACCGTATCAGCCAGTTCCAGGGCAGCATCAAGCGCAGCGGGACGCTCATCGCCAATCTCACGGCGGGTTCGCTGACCTACTCCAACAATCTGGAGAAGATCGAGACCATCCGCAATGACGGACTCATCGATGGCGCCGATCCCACCATCGCTGCGCTCACCGGCAAGATCGATGTGCGCTTTGCTGACACCACGCTTGTTGATCTGGCATCAAACGGCACGCCGGTGGATCTACAGTTCGCCTATACCATCGACGCCGACAACAGCGTGGTATTCGACTGCCACGAGGTCTATTTGCCCAAACCCAAGCTCACTGTGGATGGCCCCGGCGGGGTGCAGGCCAGTTTCGATTTCCAAGGGGCAAAGAACGCCACGGCGGGGCGCATGCTCACCGTGACCCTCACCAACGACGAAGATGGGAGCGTGTACCTGTGATTAGCCTTTCTCAGCCCAAAGAGCCGTTTGATTTGGACCTGCCCTACGGCGTGACGGTGACGGTCAAACCCCTCACCACCGCCGCCATGTCGCTGTGTCAGACCGCCGCACGCCGACGTTTGGAGCGGGAGTATCCCGAAGCCGAGGAAGGCGAGCAGCGCGAGGGGCTATTCCACGCCTATCTGATCCAAGAACTGGCGACCAATCACATCACCGCGTGGAGCGGCGTCGGTAATGACAATGGCGGTGAAGCACCACTCAATCGCCAGAACGTCATGGCATTGATGGACCGCTACCCCATGGGTGAACGGTTCTATCAGCTCTTTACCTTCCACCAAGTGATGCTCAATGCCGCAAAAAACGGATCCGCGCCCTCTGCCGATGGCATTTCCAGCCCGGCGGAGGGCCAGGGTACTGCCGAGAGTGTGCTGATCGCGGCGAGCCCTGCGCCCGAGGTCAGCCCGGACTGAACGGAAAGCTCTGCCCCAGCCGGGAGCACGCGCCGCGAACTATCGAGGAGCAGCAGGTGTTTGATGTCATCCTCGCCTGTCAGAGCCAGTTGCGAGTCGCGCCATCGGGGCAGGTTCTTGGGCTCGACATGAGCGTGGCGTTGCAGATGGCGGATGCCATGGAGTTGGAGCACGGTACGGCAGCGGAGTTACTGCCCTGGGCGGAGATGGGCATGCGTGAAGGATCCTGTGCTGCTAAATGAGCAGAGGGGAAATCTCGGAAAAGATTGATGTTGAGTGCTTTCTTACTCTTTCAGTCCAAGGGTCTTGGCATATTCAAAATCTCTACCCTGGATGTGCTGAACCATCCAGTTCCGCAGGAAATGCTCAAGATTGGAACCGCTGTTTCTGGCCTTTCCTTCGACTATGGCAAATTTAAAATCAATGACCTGGCGCAAAAGCTCGTTGTGCACAACGCGATGCTGATCGAGGTCTTTATAGCCGCTCTCTTTCAAAAAACTCTCTTCATGGTTGAAGTGAGTGTGCGTGTAATCAATCAGTTCATTGACGATTGTTTCAGCCAGTTGATCAGAAGAATCGAGAAAGGTCGCTGCATACAGCCGATTGATCATATCCATTAGGATTTTATGTTCAGAGTCAATCGTGTCATTCCCGACACTTAGAGCAGAGGTCCATTCGATCATGTTGTCATAATCATCGTAAGACATTGAAACCCCCTGTTTGCCGTTTAGGTCATTTGATCGTTTTTTAATGCCGCTATGTCGTGTGGAGCATCATAAGCGATTGCCTAGCCGATATCAAATGTAACACGATGAGAAAGTATGAAGAAAAGTG
This sequence comes from Magnetofaba australis IT-1, assembly GCF_002109495.1. Lineage (NCBI taxonomy): Bacteria > Pseudomonadati > Pseudomonadota > Magnetococcia > Magnetococcales > Magnetococcaceae > Magnetofaba > Magnetofaba australis. Next base: position 1,033 of record NZ_LVJN01000013.1, on the reverse strand, counting down.
ACCCGCACCCAGCACAGCTACAGCATCCGCCTGTCCGTTGAGCAGGGCGGCAAGGTCAAAGCCGAACTGGCCGACATCGGCGCCAGAGGTGAAAGCTCCTTCAAGCGCATCCGCACCTCCAGCAATGACGCCTCCCGTGGTCTCGAATCCCTCACCAGCCGCGCCACCTCCCTGCATACCAATATCTCCCGCCTTACTGGCATTATCGCCGGACTCACCGCTGCGGGCGGTCTCACCGCCCTGGCCAATCGCGCCATCACCGCCGCTGACGCCATCGGCAAAACCGCAGACCGTATCGGCGTGGGCGTGGAGTCGCTCCAGGCTTTGCGCTATGCCGCCGACTCGGCGGGCGTCTCCCAGCAGACTCTGGAAATGGCGTTACAACGCTTTGGCCGTCGCGCCGCCGAGGCCGCCCAGGGAACCGGGGAAGCCAAAGCCGCGCTCCGTGAGTTAGGCATCTCGGTCCGGGATGCTGGCGGCAATGTCCGTGATACGGAAGACCTTCTCCTCGACGCCGCCGATGCGCTCAAAGGTGTCGAGAACCAGTCCGACCGGGTGCGTTTGGCGTTTAAGCTGTTCGACTCCGAGGGCGTCAAGCTGTTGCAGATGTTGCAGAACGGCTCTGAGGCGATGCGCGAGACCATGCAGCGCGCGCGGGATCTGGGCATCGTGCTGGAAGAGGAACTGATTCGCAACGCCGAAGATGCGCGCAATGAGCTGGATACCTTGGCCAGGGTGCTCGACGCCAATCTCTCTCGCGCCCTGCTGAATCTGGCTCCGGCCATCAGCGACGCCTCCACTTGGCTGTCAGACCTAGCCAGCGATGCCGGGGTCGCGTATGAGAAATTCAAAGCCATCGTCACCGGCGACACCAACTTCGAGAATCTCAGTATGCGCGCGGTGGCGGCTACGGTGCGGGAGTACCGAGAGGAGGTGGAGTCGCTCCAAAAGGTCATCCAGAGCAACGAGACCTATCGTGACATGTTTCCCCATGCGCCGGACCGCATGAGCGAGGGGCGTTGGACGGTTTGCG